>JBGSYU010000400.1:0-1714 GCA_041750715.1 Lacipirellula sp. | reverse complement strand
CGCCACCGGCGCCGGCGGGGCGGAATCGCCGCACCCGGCCGCTGCGAGCCAAACGACCGCCGCGCTCACAACCACGCGTTGACTTTTGATCATCTTTGGACAAAACCCGAGGAAAACGCCGGCTGGGCCTTCACACGACTTTAGAGCGTTTGTTGATTTGGCATACTGCCTGTCATCCTGAGCAACGCGAAGGATCTAGCGAACGCGAAGGATCTAGCGTAGGTCTAGATTCTTCGCTCCGCTCAGAATGACCTGCGATCATTCAAAAGGACCGCTGCACCGCCTTACAAGCATCCTGGCGTTCACCGCCGCCGCGATTATACTTTCAGGCCAACGTCCTCGGCGCCCCTAACGCTTTTCTCGGAGACCTCATGGCCGTCTGCCTCGGAATCGACGTCGGCACTTCCGGAACGAAGGCGCTGGCCGTCGCGCCGGACGGGCGGATTCTCGCCGCGGCGAGCGCGGGATACCCATGCGCCCACCCAAAGCCACTGTGGAGCGAGCAAGATCCCGAAGACTGGTGGAAAGCCACCGTGAAAGTGGTGCGGGCCGTGGCCAAGCAGGCGAAGCTCAAGCCAGCGGATGTGGCCGCGATCGGACTCTCCGGGCAAATGCACGGCTCAGTGTTTCTCGACAAAGCCGGCAAGGTCATCCGCCCGGCGATTCTCTGGAATGACCAGCGGACCGCAGCCGAATGCGATGAGATCGAGAAACGCGCCGGCGGCCGGCAGCAGCTCATCCAGATGGTCGCCAACCCGGCGCTCACCGGCTTCACCGCACCGAAAATACTCTGGCTTCGCAATCGCGAACCGCGGAATTTCGCCCGCACCGTGAAGATCCTGCTGCCCAAGGACGAAATCCGCCGGCGGCTGACCGGCGACTTCGCCACCGAGGTGAGCGACGCCAGCGGCACGCTACTGCTAGACGTGGTCAACCGCCGCTGGTCGTCTTCGCTTCTAGAAAAATTGGAACTCGACGCCGACCTCCTACCGCGGTGCTACGAATCGGAAGAAGTGACGGGCACGTTGCTCCCCGCGGTGGCGAAGCAGCTCGGGCTGACGACCGCCTGTAAGGTGGTCGGCGGCGCCGGCGACTGCGCCGCCGGGGCCGTGGGCAACGGCATCGTCAAGCCCGGGCTCTTGGCCACATCAATCGGCACCTCCGGCGTGGTGTTCGTCCACAGCGACCAGCCCCAGTTCGACCCCGAGGGCCGGCTGCACACCTTCTGCCATGCCGTGCGCGGCAAGTGGCACATGATGGGCGTGGTGCTATCGGCCGGCGGATCGCTCCAGTGGTTCCAGGACGCGATGTGCTCGTCGCCGACGAAGTCCGGCGGCCGCCGCGCCACTTGTACCTTCGATGAGCTGTGCCAAGAAGCCGCCGCCACGCCCGCCGGGGCTGAAGGGTTGCAGTTCCTCCCGTACCTCGCCGGCGAGCGGACGCCGCACCTCGACCCGCATGCCCGTGGCGCGCTAGTCGGGTTGACGCTAGCGCACGGTCGCGGGCATGTCGTCCGTTCCATCATGGAAGGCGTCACGTTCGCCCTCCGCGATAGCCTGGAGATCATCGAAGACCTCGGCGTACCGGTAAAGCAGGTCCGCGCCGGCGGCGGCGGCGCTAAGAACCCATTCTGGCGGCAGATACAGGCCGACGTGTTCGGCAAAGCCGTAAACGCGATGGCCGCGGACGAAGGTCCCGCCTACGGCGTGGCCCT
>JBGSYU010000399.1:0-2770 GCA_041750715.1 Lacipirellula sp. | reverse complement strand
CACCCGGTTGACCGCCGCCCGCTGCGAGGCGCCGCCGCGCTCGCCCTCACTCCGCCAAATCTTGCGATCCTCCAGCCCGGCTCGCGTCGCGGTGGCCATCCGCCGGCAAAGCTGGGCGAGCGATTTCAGACGTATGCGGGGGGAAAGCATGGGGGCTGGGGGCTGGAGATTGAGGGCTGGGGCAATGCGCCCGGAAGAACCACCTCATCCGCTTATTGTACCCGGTTACAAATGTCACGGGGTGAAGCGCAAGGTTTATGGCTTCATGTCTTTCCCCCAGTCCCCAATCCCCAGCCCCCTACACTTCGCCAATGTCTTCGTTCCACAACTCCGGCCGCACCGCGATAAACTGCCGCATCAGCTCGACGCACTGCGGGTCGTCGAGGATCTCCAGCTCCACGCCCCGGGAGCGGACGTACGCTTCCGGCCCCTGAAAGGTGCGATTCTCGCCGATTACAATTCGCGGGATGCCGTACAAGAGCGCCGTGCCGCTGCACATGTCGCACGGCGAGAGCGTCGAGTAAAGCACCGAGCGCCGGTACTCGTTGGCCTTCAATCGACCAGCGTTTTCGAGGCAATCCATTTCCGCGTGCAAAATCGCGCTCGATCGCTGCGCCCGACGGTTATGCCCCCGCCCAACGATCCGCCCGTCAATCACCAGCACCGACCCGATAGGAATTCCCCCTTCGGCGAACCCCGCCTTCGCCTCGTCAATCGCCGCTTGCAAGAATGCGTCCATCGTTCACCTAAGTTGGATTCAAAAAGATTAACCACGAAGGCACGAAGGACACGAAGAATTACCAGGAACACAAATTGTCGCTAATCCTCGTTTCTAAAAAAATTAGTGCTGATTAGCGCCGATTAGTGTTCCCCTTTCCTTTCTTCTTCGTGCCCTTCGTGACTTCGTGGTTTGTTTTTTATGCGAACAACGACGTGAACTCGAACTGGTCGCCGTCGAACAGCCCCTGGTCGCTCAACTTCAGCGATGGGATCACCAGCAGCGCCATGAACGACAGCGTCATAAAGGGCGCTCGCAGCGGCGAGCCCCAGCGCTTCACGGCGGCGTCGAGTTCCTGGTAGGCATGTCCTACCTCGGCGCATGTGCCCGTCGCCATCAGTCCCGCCACCGGCAGCGGCAGCACCCAGTGGTCGCCGTGGCGATGGCTGACCGCCGCCAGGGCGCCGCCGGCGTCCATCACTGCGTTCACGGCCGCCGCCAGATCGTCGTCCGTCACGCCGACCGCGATCACATTATGCGAATCGTGCGCTACACTAGAGGCCATCGCCCCGGCGCTCAAGCCGAAATTCTTTACAAACGCAATCGCCGGCGAGGTCTTGCGGTAGCGGTTCACCACCACCATTTTCAGCACGTCGCGGCTCGGGTCGCTGATTGCCTGTCCCTCGAACACCAGCGGCTCCAGCGCCAGCCGATTCGTAATAAGCTGCCCGTCGAGCGCTTCGATCACCAGCAATTTGCGGTTCTGCTGCACCGGAACCGCAAACTCCTCCGGCTGGACATGCGTGGCGACGAATCGATTAACGACCGGCGGCTCGACGCGCGGAATGGTCGTCTTGCCATTCTCGGCGACGAGCCGCCCGTCGATCCAAGTGCGTTTCACGTTGAAACCGGCTGCGCCGAGCGAATCCACTTCAATGAAATCACCCCGGTCGCCAACTCGCAACAGTCCGACGTTCAGCCCATAATGCTCGACCGGGTTGACGCACGCCGCTCGTAGCACGTCGAACGCGTCGATGCCGCGTTCGATCGCTCGCCGCACGAGGACGTTGATGTGGCCGACGAGCAGTTCATCCGGATGCTTGTCGTCGCTGCACAGCATCGTACTGCCGGGATGCTCGCCGATGAGCGTGTAGAGGGCGTCGAAGTTGCGCGCCGCAGAGCCCTCGCGAATCAGAATGTTGCAGCCCGCGGCGATTTTATCGAGCGCTTCTTCCTTGGTAATGCACTCGTGGTCGGTAGTGATCCCCGCGGCAATATACTTCGCGGCCTGCTCGCCGCGCAGTCCGGGAGCATGGCCGTCGACCCGCTTGCCGCGCAGGTGCGCCGCGGCAATCTTCGCCAGGCACGCGGGGTCGCCCGCCAGAACGCCGGGGAAGTTCATCATCTCGCTGAGATACACGATCCTCGGATCGTCGAGCAGCGCTTCGACCTCGGCGACAGAAATCGCGGCGCCCGCCGTTTCAAACGTCGTCGCCGGCACGCACGAGGGGGCGCCGAAGAAAAACTTAAACGGCGTCTGGGCCCCATTGGCCAGCATGTACTGGACGCCTGCAACGCCCAGCACGTTGCCGATCTCGTGCGGATCGCTCACCGTCGCGACCGTGCCGTGTACCACGGCCGCCCGCGCGAACTCGCTCGGCACGAGCATCGAACTCTCGACGTGTACATGGGCGTCGACGAAACCCGGTAGCAGAAATGAGTCGACCGGCTGATCCGTCGGCTCAATCGCGGCGATTTGGCCGTCGGCGACGCGAACTTCCGCCGCGTAGATGCGTCGGCCTTTGACATCGACCACGTTGCCGACAACCGTCTGCGAATCGGCGCCCATTCCCTGCAACCTCTTAGTGGTCGAAATGCTTAACCACAGAGATCACAGAGAAAAACAACACGTTTGCTCGCACCGGAACACGGCGATGAAATCACCGCATTTCTCTGTGATCTCTATGCGCTCTATGGTAAAATCTTCTACGGCTTCCCGCGTCGCCCACCGCCGCCGCCGCGACCTCCCCGGCCTCGCCCGCGGCCGCGGCC
>JBGSYU010000398.1:0-3325 GCA_041750715.1 Lacipirellula sp. | reverse complement strand
TGTTCCCGCACGTCATCGAGCTCAATCATCAGGCGCGCCGCCGCGTCGGGTGCAGCGTGTACCTCATTTACGATGAGTCCGAGTGGGCGCTCATCGACATCGGCTACGAAGACTCGGCCGACGATTTTATCGAGCTGATCCGCCAACTCGATTTCCCGTTCAGCAAGTGCAAAGCGATCGTTGCTTCGCATGCGGACGTCGATCATATTCAAGGACTTGCGAAGGCCAAGCAACTGCTCAAGACCACTGTTGCGGCCCACCCGTCGGCGGCCGTGCTGCTGGAAAAGGGCGATCGGCTCGCCACGTTTGCGGAAATCGAGGCGCAAAACATCGACCTCGCCATGCCGCCGGTGGAAGTCGATCGACGATTGAGCGACGGCGACGTCATCAAGATCGGCAAACTCAAGCTCGAAGTCTGGCACACCCCCGGGCATACGGACGGGCAGCTCAGCTTTCGCTTGGGAGAGCTGCTCTTCTCCGGCGACAACCTGTTCCGCGACGGCTGCGTCGGCGCCATCGACGCCCACCACGGCAGCAGCATCCCCGACTTCATCAAGTCGCTCCAGCGAATCAAGGCGAGCAATGTCAAATGGCTGCTGCCGAGCCATGGCCCCGCCTTCCGCAAGGACGATGCGCTCATCGACCGCACGATCGCCCGGCTAGAAAGCTACCTCCACATGGCCGACTTCGGCACCTGCGCCGTCGACTGGCCGTTGATGGACCAGTGGGAGCAGGAGCTGGTGGAAGGTAAGCTGCCCAGTTGAACGGTTAGCCGCGACGCGGTAGCGGAGCGCTTGGCAGGGTTCTTCGCCCTGCTAGCGTGCGGTTTATGCCGATTGTGACGGATAATCCTTCATCCGCACCGCCCCCGGCGGCCGATTTCTCACCATAACGCTGTTACGCGCTCTCGCACGCCGACCGCACGGTGTTCGCGCCGACAGGGAGAAGGGGGAACTTTTCATGCTCCGCAGGATTCTTTTCGCCGCGTGCCTCGGCGCCGGTTTCGCCACGTTGGGCGCCGTCGAGTCGGCCCACGCCCAGCAGGCCTATGGCCAGGGTTGGGGCGGCACCTACACGACCCAGGATTGGAATCGCTTCTACCACTATCCGTACGTCTATTACCCGCAGAACTTCTGGGGGAGCGAGTACTATCGCAGCGCGGATAGCTTGTACTACCGCTATCCGCCCGAAATGCGGATTCCGGTGTACAACCGCAAGTGGCACAACTACTACCCGAATCGTCGGAAGTACCACACCGGGCATCACTTTGTGCTGGACGTGTTTTGAGAACGCTGAAGGTGCGGCGTGAGGTTTGCGCGAAAGGGGTCGGGAGTAATTTGCAACTGGAAGCGTTTTTCGCCCGGAAACATCCTAGTTGCAAAAGAATCCCGACCCCATCCACTTCGCAAACAGACCCACTACCCGGGGTCACGACTATTTGCAACGGCTCCACGCGGAGGATACACTAACCCCCTGCGTGGGTTAATCCCTACGCAAACCGACCTCTCCGCGGGTAGCTGCCCCACTCGCGGAGAGGCTTTTTTATGCGCTAAGCATTTTGGAGCCGCCTCGTCGAACCCTGTCACCTCGAGGTACTCCGAGGGGTCCGGCAGGCGTACCGCACCGGTCGTTCGCTCTGCGCCGATAGCCGACAGCCCCTCCCCTGCGGTATGGTAAGTGATTCTCAGCCTCCTGGTTAGGATTAACGCCATGTCCGCCGATAGCATTGACCCCGCCCAAGTTCACGCCGTCCTGAACGACTTCCCCGATCCCGAAACCGGCCGCGGAATCGGCGTTATGGGACAGGTGAAAGAGGTCGACGTCAACGGCTCGATGGTGCGCGTCGGCGTTGGGTTGACGAGTCATTCCGCGCCGCTGTGGGCCGAAACGCGGCAAGCCATTCGCGATCGCCTTCGCGAACAATTGCCCGGCGCGCCTGAGGTAACCGTCGACGTCGTCGAGCACGTCCGGCCGCCGGATCCGATCGGTGCGATCGGCCTGACGGCCAAAAGCGTGATCGCCGTCGGTTCGGGCAAGGGCGGCGTCGGCAAGAGCACGATCGCCGTGTCGCTGGCGATTGCACTCAAGAACGCCGGCGCCAAAGTCGGCCTGATGGACGCCGACGTGTACGGGCCGAGCGTTCCGCACCTGCTGGGCCTCAGCGGGGCGCCCGTGGCAGTTAGCGGGAAGCTGCAGCCGGTCGATTCGGACGGCATGCCGGTGATGAGCATGGGCTTCCTCGTGCCGCCGGGCGAGGCCGTCGTCTGGCGTGGGCCGATGTTGCACGGCGCCATCACGCAGTTTCTTCGCGACACGGCGTGGGGCAATCTCGATTATCTCATCATTGACATGCCGCCGGGCACGGGCGACATCGCGCTGACGCTCTCGCAAGCGATCCCGCTCACGGGAGCGGTGGTCGTCTGCACGCCGCAAGACGTGGCGCTGATCGACGCGGTGAAGGCGATCGCCATGTTCCGCAAGGTGAGCATCCCCGTACTGGGGGTCGTCGAGAACATGAGCTACTTCCTGTGCCACGACAACGGCAAGCGATACGACATCTTCGGCTCGGGCGGCGCCCGGCGGAAGGCCGAGGAGCTGGGCGTGCCGTTTTTGGGCGAAACGCCGATTCAGATTCCAATCCGCGAGCGAGGCGATGCGGGGCAAACGGCCGGCAATTTGGCCGATATCGAGAGCGCGCCGTACTTTGAGCGGATCGCGTACAACGTGGTGCGAAACCTCGCGGCGGATCGGGCGGTTGAGCCGCCGTTGCCGACGTTGTCGGTGCTGTGAATCATTTAGCCCCCGGTCGCTGACCGGGGGCTAATTCCGCCAGCTCCAAAAAAAAGAGACCGCTGCCCGCTAGGGGCAACGATCCCTCGATAACTCGTCGCGAACGTAGCAGTTCGACCGAAGTCAAACTACATCTTCTTCGCGGTCTTCTTCTTGGCAGCCTTCTTCTTCTTCTTGGCGCCCTTCTTCTTGGCAGCCTTCTTGGGGGCCGCCTTTTTCTTGGCTGCCTTCTTCTTCTTCTTCTTGGCCACAGTCATTCCTCCTAAAAAAGTGTAGGCGACGCGCCTTCCGTCAACTTTAACGAAAAGTTACTCGTCGTCGCCCTCCAAAGAAAACCTGCCGCCCATCCAGGGCGACATGCCGTATCGCGCACCTTAATGAGCATGTCCGTGCTTAGGATGCGAGAATTTGGTCGATCGAAACTTGCTCTCAGAAAAATGGTTGACAAACGCACGTCCATGTCTTCGCCGTATTTGTACGCATCCTTTATTTTTGTGCAACACATTTTTGGAGAAATTTTCGCCAATGCGCGGCG
>JBGSYU010000397.1:0-2549 GCA_041750715.1 Lacipirellula sp. | reverse complement strand
CGCGGAGCCGAAGCTCAAGCCGCACTTGGTCGATCGTTACCTGGTCACGTCGGAGAAAAGCGGCATCGAACCGATCGTGTGCATTAACAAGGTCGACCTGGTCGACGCGGCGGAGCTTCAGCCGCTGATCGGCGTCTACAGCCAACTCGGTTACCGCGTGCTGCTCGTCTCCGCGGCTCGGAAGTGGGGCATCGACCACCTGCGGCATTTGCTGCGCGACCGGCAGTCGGTCTTCGCGGGCCAAAGCGGCGTCGGCAAGAGTAGCCTGCTCAACGCGGTGGAGCCGGGGCTCGAGCTGCGGGTGCGCACCGTAAGCACTGAAAATGAAAAGGGCCGCCATACGACCACCACCGCGGAACTCATCCCGCTCGCCGCCGGCGGCTTCGTGTTCGACACGCCCGGCATCCGCCAGTTCCAGCTGTGGGACGTCATCCCGCAAGAAGTCGCCGGATATTTCCGCGAGCTGAGGCCGTACGTCAGCCGCTGCCGATACCCGAACTGCACACACGCGCACGAGGAACCGTGCGCGGTGAAGGACGCGGTGGCCGACGGCTTTATCGATACGCGACGGTATGAAAGCTACCTCGCGATGCTCGACGACGATTCAATTAGCCCCCGGTCATTGACCGGGGGCTAAATGCGTTCAGCGCGGCGTGAAGTCGGCGTCCTTTTCAATTCCCACCGCAAACGCCGCGAGCAAATCGGCCGCACGGTCGATGTCCTCCAGCGAGCACATCTCCACGGCGCTGTGCATATACCGGTTCGGGATGCTCACCAGACCCGCCGCGACGCCCGCGCGGGCCATCTGGATGGCGTTGGCGTCGGTGCCCGTGCCGCGGCCGGTGGCATTCCACTGCACGGGGATGTCGGCCTTTTCCGCGGCTTTGCGAAGTCGCTCGACCACCAGCGGGTTCATATTCGGCCCGCGGTGCAGCACCGGCCCGCCGCCGAGCTTGATGTCGCCTTCCTGATTCTTCTCGATCGTGGGGCAATCGGTCGAGAACGTCACGTCCACGGCAATGCCCACCTGCGGATCGACCCCGTACGCGCTGGTGTGGGCGCCGCGGAGGCCAATCTCCTCCTGTACGGTGGAAACGGCGTACACCGAGACGTTCAGCTTTTTCTGCGTAACCCGTCGCGCCGCTTCCATGCACACCCACAGGCCCGTCTTGTCGTCCATGCCCGGCGAGTTCGCCAGTCCGTTGCGCATTTCTTGATAACCGAGCTCGAGCGTCACCGGGTCGCCGACGCGGACGATGGCTGCTGCCTCGTCGCGCGTCTTGGCGCCGATGTCCAGCCACATGTCCTTCAGCTTCACGACTTGTTTGCGCTCTTCTTCGTCGAGCAAATGGATCGGCTTACGGGCGATGACGGCGGGAACGGGGCCGTCGGCCGTGTAGATCGTCATTCGCTGGCCGATGAGCTGCTGCGGATCCCAGCCGCCGATGGTATTGGTGTAGAGGAATCCCTGCTCGTTGATGAACGTGACCAAGAGGCCGATCTGGTCGCAGTGCCCGGCGAACATCAGCCGCAGCGGCTTTCCAGGGTTCACGCAGACGATGACGTTGCCGTGAAGATCGGTCCGCACCTCGTCGGCGAACTTTTCGGCGTAGTCGCGCACGATCCGCTGCACCGGCTCCTCGTACCCCGAGGGGCTGGGCGTTTCGAGCACTTGTTGAAAGAATTTCTTGGCGTTCGCGTCCATGTTGATTTGTCCTTGCTCTGGGGCTGGCTACCGTCATCCTGAGCGGAGCGAAGGATCTAGCGTAGGGCTAGATTCTTCGCTCCGCTCAGAATGACCGTTGAAACGGCGTCCTACTTGCTAGCAAGTTAGAGTTCTGGAAACATCTCGTCTTGTGGCGGCCACTCGCCCAGTTCGAGCGTGTTGCCGTCGGGGTCGTGAAAAAAGACTTGACGGTAGTTGTAATCGGGCAGCACATGCTCGACGTAGGCGACGCCGTGGGCGGCGAGCAATTCTACAGCGCGATCGTAGTCGCCCACTTGCATCGCAAGATGGTTAGTGCGTGAGTTGATGGAGTCGTCGGTCGGCGGCTGGAAGGCTTCGTTATGGATTAGATGAACCATCACGCCCACGTCGCGCTTCAGCAGCCAGGCGCCGCGGAAGGAGAACGCCGGCCGCGGCGTTTCGACGAAGCCCAGCACCTCGCGGTAAAAGCGGACCCCGCGCTCGGGGTTCGCCGTCGCCAGCGCCACATGATTGAGCGGTCCGGTGGCGATGGCGGGTATTCTCACGGCGATTGCTTCGGTGATGGCGCCAGCGTCGCGCTGGCAAACGGTAACGATTCTAGCGATTTTCTGTACTTCCGCTAACCGGGTCGTCGATACCGAGCGATGAGCGTCTCTAGTTACGGCGTCCCGGGGGGGATTTCTACGATGTTAAACCGATTGGTCGCCGTGGCGGCGGCAGCGACTTGTTGTTTGGCCGGCGCCGGCTGCTGCGGCATCATGCGGTGCGGCGATGACTGCGCTGGCGGGCGCGGCGCCTCGCTGGCGGTCCACAGGAACGACTGCTCCTGCGACGGCGTTTG
>JBGSYU010000396.1:0-6801 GCA_041750715.1 Lacipirellula sp. | reverse complement strand
CGGGGGCTTCAAGAAGATGCCGAGGATGTTCGACATCTCCTTGAGATCCTCCATCAGCAGCGTGAGGTCGCCCATCGTGGCGTTGTCGGCGCCGCCGCCTTCGAGATTCTTCTCATCGCAGTAGCGATTGGCGACTTTCGCTAGCTCGAACAGCTCGCCGATGGCGCCGCCCGTGTTGAAGTCGTCGTCCATCGCGGCGATGAACCGCTGCTTGCACACGGCAGCCGCGTCGAGCGCCGCGTTGCCGCTCGATGCCTTCAATTCGTCCGCTGCGCGATGGGCACGGGCCTGTAAGTGATAGAAATCGCCCTTGGTAATGCGGTGGTATCGCTTGAACAGGCGATAAAACGTCTCCAACCCGATGGCCGCTTCCTCGATCGCTTCTTCGCTGAAGAGCACGGTGCTGCGGTAATGCGTACGCAGCAGGAAGAAGCGAATCCGTTCGCCGCCTTGTTTGGCGATGAGGGCGGCGAGGCCCCCGGCGCCTTTGGAGCGGCTCATTTTGCCGCTCACTTGTTCCGCTCCGGACGCTGACGCGGCCGGCTCGCTTATGCCGCGCTCCCCGCGCCCCCCAATCTTCCCCGCTGCCGCATCGCGCCGCAGCAACCCGTTGTGCGCCCAATACGTCGCAAACGGCTTCCCATGGCAGCACTCGCTCTGGGCAATCTCGTTCTCGTGATGCGGGAACACCAAATCGAGCCCGCCGCCGTGGATGTCGAACGTCTCGCCCAGCAGCTTCTTGCTCATCGCCGAGCACTCGATATGCCACCCCGGCCGCCCCGAGGCCCACGGGCTGTCCCACGCCGGCTCGCCGGGCTTCGCCTTCTTCCACAACGCGAAATCGGCAGGGCTGCGCTTCCGCTCGGCGCCGCCGCCGCCGTCGCCTTGCACCGCGTCGAGCGTGCGGTTCGACAGCTTGCCGTACCCGGGATCCTTCGTCACGTCGAAATACACGTCGCCGCCCGACTCGTATGCGAACCCGCGCTCGACGAGCGACTGCGTGATGGCGATGATCTCGTCCATGCACTCGGTCGCCCGCGGGAAGTGGTCGACCGAATCGACTCCCAGTGCCGTGAGGTTGCCGTGATAGTCGGCGATATTTTCCTCGGCCACTTCGAGCATCGAGATCCCGCGCTCGGATGCCTTGTTAATCAGTTTGTCGTCGACGTCGGTGATGTTTACCACCCACGTCACTTCGTACCCGCAGTACTTCAAGTACCGCTTGATGCAGTCGAAGATGACCGGCCCGACCATGTGGCCGATGTGGGCCTTGTCGTACACCGTCGGCCCGCACAAATACACGCCGACCTTGCCGGGCTTCACGGTACGAAAAGGTTCCTTGCGCTTCGACAGCGTGTTGTACACGGTGATCGAAGAATGCGGCTCAGAAAGTTCGGCCGCTTGCGGTTTAGCGCTTACTCCCCCTCCCTCGAAGGAAGGGGTCAGGGGAGGGATTGAAGTTTTCGAAATCATATTTCCTTCTCACCTCTCGTTTTCAGCACGTTCCAACAACACCACGCACCGAGCTTCAATTAATTCTCCCGTCCCAATCGGTCCCACCCCCTCGCCCGTCTTCGCCTTCACTCCCACGCGCGATGAGTCGACCCCAAGCACCTCCGCCAGGCGCGCGACGATTCTCTCTTTAAACGGCGAGATCTTCGGCCGCTCCGCCGCGACGACGCAGTCCAGGTTTACCAGCCGCCAACCGGCCGCCGTCACCCGCTCCTGCGCCAGCCGCAACATCTCCGCCGAGTCCCGTCCTCGATTCGCCGCGTCGGTGTTCGGAAACACCTGCCCAATATCGGGCAGCCCCGCCGCGCCCAGCAAGGCGTCGGTCACCGCATGGAGCAGCACGTCGGCGTCGCTGTGCCCGACCAAGTGTCGATCGTGCGGCACGTCGACCCCGCCAATCCGCAACGGCCCGCCGACGGCAGTGCGATGCGAATCCTCGCCAAGTCCGATGCGTAGCTGTGTTTGGCGCAACTCCTTCGTTTTCCTCCGCGCGGATTATACCGAAGTCGGGGTTAAGACGACCATGGGAGTACCCCATCCGCTTGCGGCATAGCGACCACTTCCACGACCACCGAGCACTCCCCCATGGCCGGCTCGCTTAAACGCACCTCCAACCGCGCCCCGTGGGCAAACGCCTGCGACACCTTCACCTCCGCATCGGGTCCGTCGCCCGTCTCGGCCTCGACGGTTGGCAATCCTTCCAGCGGCGGGCAGAACCCCACATGCAGCGTGGAGTTCCGTTGGCCCGCGACAAACTCCGCGAGCAGCGTGCCGCGAATCGCTTCGCCGCCGTCCGCCTCGCGCACCCGGACCAGTTGCTGCAATACGCGCGAAGTAAAAGCCCCCGGCTCTGCCGGGGGACGGCCTAGCGATCGAGCGTCGCGCCATTTGTCCCCCGGCAGAGCCAGGGGCTTTGAGGTTAGCTTGCGTCGCGCGACGCGCCGCAGCGCCACCAGCGCTCCGACGCCCGCCAATGCCACCACGCCCACAAGTCGCGCAAGCCTCGCCATGGCCCGCCACCATACCGCGCCAAGTCAAGACGCACCAATCCACAACGAAGGCGAGCGGGGGGCGTAAGCCCCCGGCACCCAACACCGCACTATCGCCCGACCGCCTCCAAAGCAGCGCAAGAAAAAGCGGAGGGCTAACGCCCTCCGCTCGCCACTATTTGTCCAAAAGTGAAGTTGACTCAGGCCCCCACCGCCGCCGTCTTCGCCGCGGCGGCCAGCTTCTTCGCCATGTCGGTCCGCTCCCAAGTGAACTCGGGTTCGCTGCGGCCAAAGTGCCCGCCCGCCGCCGTCTTGCGGTAGATCGGCCGCCGCAGGTCGAGGTGCTTGATGATCCCCGACGGCGACAGCGGAAACAGCTCCTGCACCAGCTCGCAAATCCGCGCGTCCTCGATCGTGCCGGTCCCCTCGGTGTCGACATGTACGCTCACCGGGTCGGTCACGCCGATGGCATACGCCAACTGCACCTCGCACCGTTCGGCCAGGCCGGATTTAACGATATTCTTCGCCACATACCGGGCCATGTACGCCGCGCTGCGGTCGACCTTCGTCGGGTCCTTGCCGCTAAAGGCGCCGCCGCCGTGCCGGCCCCAGCCGCCGTAGGTGTCGACGATGATCTTGCGCCCCGTCAGCCCGCAGTCGCCGTGCGGCCCGCCGACGACGAACCGGCCAGTCGGGTTAATGTGGTAGGTAATGTCATCGCCCGCCAGATCGGCCGGCAACTCCGGCTTGATGATCCGCTCGATAATGTACTTGCGAATCGTTTCGTTCGTCACGTCTTCGCTGTGTTGGGTCGAGACGACGACCGTGTCGATCCGCACGGGCGTATTGCCGTCGTACTCGACCGTCACCTGGCTCTTGCTGTCGGGCCGCAGCCAATTAACTTCGCCCGCCTTGCGCGCCGCGGTCAGCCGATTGAGAATCCGGTGCGACAACGCAATCGGCAGCGGCATCAGCTCCGGCGTGTCGCTGCACGCGTAGCCGAACATCAGCCCCTGGTCGCCGGCCCCAATGTCCTTGCCCTTCGAGGCGTCGTCGTTCACGCCCATCGCAATGTCGGGCGACTGCTCGTCGATCGCCACCAACACCGAGCAGTGGTCGGCCGACAGGCCCATCGGCGAGTCGGTATAGCCCACGTCGCGAATCACCTCACGGACAACTTTTTGCATATCGACGTACGCCTTGGTGGTGATCTCGCCGGCGATGACCACCATGCCGGTGGTGACCATCGTCTCGCAGGCGACGCGGCTGTAGGGGTCCTGGGCGAAGAGGGCGTCGAGCACGCCGTCGGAAATCTGATCGGCCAGCTTATCGGGATGCCCCATGCTGACCGCTTCGCTAGTGAACAAGTATTTTCCAGATGCCACGGACGTTACTCCCATATAAAAGACGACCCCAAACCCGGCGGCGAGCCGGAAGCGTAAGCGCCCAGAGATTGGGCGAAACCCCAGTATGACGGCGGTTTACCGAACCATCAACCAGCCGGTTCTGCCGATACCCAGCGCCGCACTCGCCTCTCGACGAACTCGACGGCCGACGCCAGGAGAAAACTCCCGCCAACCAACAGCAAACTGAAGCACACTATGCTCATCACGCGCGCGTCGGGCCCCAATGCAAAAAGTCGCTCCGCCGCAAACCCCTCTGGCATCAGTAAGAACACCAACGGCAAATAGCCGAGGCTCTCCGTCCTATTCCATGCATGATACTGCAAGAACCATAAGGCGCCGACTCGGAGAACGCTCAACGTAACGCCCAGGGAAAGCAGTCGACGACGCGGTTGGTTGCCGAACAATGTGCGTGCCACAATCACGGCGATTACGACGACGACAATCAGTTGAGCGGCGACGTACATCAAGACTATCATGACGACGATCCCGCTAGAACGGCACGGCGACCGAGTAGCGAACTTCCCGCCGCCCGACGACCGCTCCCTCATCCAGCACAACCGCCCGAGAATCGCGGTGGCCGTCGACGACGATGACCAATTCGCCTTCGGTTCCGGGCGGCAACTCACACGGCTCAACGAGCACAACCTTATCGGGACCAGTCTTGGCGAGTCTGATATGCTGGTCCCCGACGATCAGTAACGCCTCCACAGTGGCTGAATATCCAATCTCGCGATGAATGCCCATGAGTGTCTCCGATCAAGAAGCTCGTGCCCGAAAGTATTGCGAATTATCCGGGATCAGCATCGATTCCGCCAGACCGCTCGGCGAGGGGACCGACGGCAAAGTATGGAAAACAAGCCGCGGCTCCGCCGTCAAAGTCCTCGATCGAATTCCCGCATACTACAACGAGCGTGACACCTACCTTAGGCTCGCGGAGTACGGCCTGACAAACAAGATCGACCTCTTTTGGGTACCTGAGCTTTTTGGCTACGACGACGACCTGCTGGTCATTGAAATGCAGATCGTCACCAACACCCCCTACATTATCGACTTCGCCAAAGTCCGCATCGACCGCCCGCCCGATTTTTCCGAGGAGGTCCTGCGAGACGCCCATGAAAAAGGCCTGGAGGAATTCGGCCCCCACTGGCCCGAAGTTTGCCAGCTCCTTGCCACCCTCGAAAGCTTCGGCATCTACTACCTCGACGCGCGGCCGTCCAACATCGTCTTTCCCGCTATGTAGCCGAGTCTCTCCGAGACTCGGGGTGCGGTTTCGGGGAAACCGCAGTACATCCTCACGGCGAAGTAAGTGTGGAATGTGGCCACCGCTTACTTTATGTTTAGACCTTAGGATGCGCCCCCCGGTTCGTCATAGAGGCGAACAGCGCCGATGCTCCGCACTCTTGCCGATACCCGCCAGAGTTTTGTCGCCGTATTGATTTCTGTCGCAACGCCCGAGCGACACAATCTCCGCCGTTCGTCGAGAACTCAAACACTTAGCCGTCGCATACTTACCGCGACATCAAACGCCCTAACCGAATTCTGTCGCCAAAAACGCGGTTCACGACAAAATTCACTACCCCTACCCACTACCGACTACCCACTAGTAACCACCATGGCCCGCTGGCCCCGCCACGTCTGGACCACCATCTTCACCTACGGACTCATCTTCGTAGGCTTCCCGCTCCTCTGCTGGCTAGCCTACGCCTGGGTCCGCGGCCGGATCTTTTAATCGAGCCGCGAGCCGGGGCGTCTCGCCCCCGCCGCGCGTGAATGCTTGAACCATCAACCTATGCCCACTCCCCCCTCGAAATCCGAACTCGAATCAAAACTCGCCCCCTACAACCAGCAACACCTGCTGCGCTTCTGGGACGAGCTCGAAGCCGCCTCGCGCGAAAACCTCGCCGCGCAAATCGCGTCGATCGACTTCGCCCTCATCGACTCCCTCTACCGCGGCAACGTCGACCAACCCGACTGGGCCGTACTCGCCCGCCGCGCCGAACCCCCCGCCGCTATGCGGCTTAGCGACCGCGCCACCCCGGACGCAACCACCCCGTTGGGCTTCACCCCGCAACAGGCTTGCCAGCGCGGCGTCGAAGCGCTCGCAAGCGGTGAAGTCGGCGTCCTCCTCACCGCCGGCGGCCAGGGCAGTCGCCTCGGTTTCGACAAACCCAAGAGCCTCTTTCCCATCGGCCCGCTCTCCAAAGCGTCGCTCGTCCAGATCCACATCGAAAAGGTCCGCCGTACGGCTGAGCGCTACGGCCGGCCGGTGCCGCTCTACTTGATGACCAGCCCCGTCACGCACGACGACACGGTCAACTTCCTCAACGAGAACCACCGCTTCGGACTGTCAGAGGACGACCTCGTCGTGTTCTGCCAAGGAACCATGCCCGCGGTCGACGCGCAGACGGGGCAGCTTTTGCTCGAAGCGAAGGACTCGCTCTTCCTGAGCCCCGACGGCCACGGCGGCACGGTGGCCGCACTGGAAAAGTGCGGCGCCATCGAACACATGCGCCGCCGCGGCGTCGAGCACCTGTTTTACTTGCAGGTCGACAATCCGCTGGCGCCCATCTGCGACCCCGAGCTGATCGGCTGCCACCTGCTCGCCGGCTCGGAGCTAACCTCGCTGGCGATTGCCAAACAATCGCCGCAAGACAAGCTCGGCAACTTCGTCACGATCGACGGCCGGCTCAACGTGATCGAATACAGCGACTTCCCCGAAGACGTCGCCCAGCGCCGCGACGCCGCTCGCGGCTTAGCGTTCTGGGCCGGCAGCGTAGCCATCCACGTCTTCGACGTCGCCTTCCTCCAGCGCTCGCTGCAACTAAAAGACTCGCTCCCCTTTCACGTCGCCCGTAAGAAGGCCCAGTACGTCGACGACGCGGGCCAGCTCGTCG
>JBGSYU010000395.1:0-27686 GCA_041750715.1 Lacipirellula sp. | reverse complement strand
CAGTACCGCGAGGACATGGAATCGCTGAAGCGCCTGGTGATCAACACGCCGGAAGGCGGCGCCGTCAAGCTTGAAGACGTGGCCAAGATTTATCAGGCCGGCGGGCCCAATACCGTCAACCGCGAGCAAGTCCGGCGACGGATCGTGGTGCAAAGCAACGTGGCGGGCCGCGGGCTGGTCGACGTGGTCAACGAGATTAAGGAACGTTTGGCGCCGATCGAACGGTCGCTCCCCACTGGTTACTTCATCGAGTACGGCGGCCAATTCGAGAGCGAGCAGTCCGCTTCGCGAACAATCGCCGTGTTGTTCGTGGCTTCGCTGATCGGGGTCTTCATGGTATTGTTCACCATGTTTCGCTCGATAAACTTGTCGCTCCAGGTCATGGCCGCGCTGCCGATGGCGTTCATCGGCGCAGTCGCTGCGTTGGTCGTCACGCAGCAAACGCTCACCGTCGCGGCGATGGTCGGCTTCATCGCCCTGGTCGGAGTCGCGTCGCGTAACGGCATTCTTTTGCTCAACCATTACCTGCACCTCGTGAAGTACGAAGGCGAGGGGTGGACGCACGAGATGATCGTTCGCGGCGGGCTGGAGCGACTGGCGCCGGTACTGATGACGGCGCTCACAGCCGGGATCGCCCTGGTTCCGCTGACGCTGGCCGCGGGCGAGCCCGGTAAAGAAATTCTCTATCCCGTCGCCACCGTCATCGTCGGCGGGCTGATTAGCTCGACGCTGCTCGATTTCTTCGTGCACCCAGCATTGTTTTGGACGCTGGGGTTGAAGAGCGCTCGCCGCGTCGTCGAAGCGGATGAACGACAAGTTTCCTTAGTGTCGCATGAGGGGGGCGAGTGAAAGCAATCTTGTAGCCGGGGTCTATGACCCCGGGATTTGCGGGTCGCCGGTCTCAAAGAGGCCAGCGACAGCCATTACCTGTTCTTGGGAGAAATGATCGATGATCGCTAGAACAACGCACTCTGTCGTGCTAATCCTCTCCGTCGCACTCTCGGCGGGCTGCAATTCTAACACCAGCGGACCAAGCGCAACGGCGCCTAAGGATGAAGCTGGCCACGCCGAGCTCGACCACCCGACCAAAGGTCCGCACGGCGGCGACCTCATCGAGCTGGGTAACGAAGAGTATCACGCGGAGCTTACCCACGAGACCGAGGCGATCGTCTATCTGCTCGACGGCGCCGCCAAAGCCGCTGCGCCCTCAGACGCCGCCGAGGTGACGCTCAATCTCTCGCATGACGGCAAGCCCGAGCAGTTTCGTCTCGCCGCCAGCCCCGATGCGAATGATCCCGACGGAAATTCGTCTCGCTTCACCTCCAAGGACGCCGAGTTGCTCAAGGATCTCCAAGACGGCCATGCGGAAGTCGCGCTGGTGGTCACCATCGGTGGCAAGCAGTACCGCGGCAATCTCGAACACGAGCATGGCGAGGTGGAGCACGACCGCTAACGCCTGGGGCGCCAATAGGGAGTTTTTCTGCCAATAACGCCTCTAGTCGTAAAGGACTCCCGACCTCTTCGCCGACTTGTTGCAAAAAGGAATGGCTGCCGCCGGCGACGATGGAGCGGCAGACCGTGGCGGCGCACGCCCGCGATCGAGCTTGCCGCGGATCAACGGTGGCCAACAAAGCCGCCTAGTCGATCTATGAAGCGATCCGAAATGACGGGCGGATCTCCTGGGCCGAGGGCGACCACGGACAAGGCCTTCAAGCATTTCAAAGGCCTGAAAATTCGCATGATCGGCAATTCTCCGACCGACGTCCGTTGACGCACGCATTTTAAGATCCCGCGCGCCGCGTTATCCTATAGGCCGACATTCGTCACGCCCATCCGCCGTTCACCCTCAGAAGCTGTCCGCGAAACTCATCATGCAGTTAAAAGACAAAGTGGTCTTGGTAACCGGCAGCACCACCGGCATCGGCGAAGCCATTGCACGGCGATCGTGGCAAGAGGGCGCCCAAGTAATGATCCATGGGAGGGACGTCGAGCGCGGTCAAGCGATTGCGGCGGAGCTGGGCGCCCGCGCCAAGTTTGTGGCCGGCGACTTGTCCGACGCCGACGTGCCGAAGCGAATAGTCGACGCCACGATCGGCGCGTTCGGAAAGCTCGACGTCCTCGTGAACAACGCCGCCTGGGTCGTTCGCAGCGATATCTACACGACGGACGTCCCCCTGTTCGACAAGTTGATGGCAACCAACGTCCGCGCCCCGTTTCTACTCATTCAGGCCGCGCTCGCGCACCTGAAGGCGTCGCGCGGCTGCGTGCTGAACATCGGTTCGTTGAACGCCTACAGCGGTGAAAGCAATCTGTTCGCATATAGCGTGACCAAGGGCGCCCTCATGACGTTGTCTCGCAACCTGGCCGACGCCTTGTGCTACGACGGCGTGCGCGTGAATCACTTCAACGTCGGCTGGGTGCTCACGCCCAACGAGTACGAGTACAAGATCAAGGACGGGTTGCCCGCGAATTGGCCGGAGACGATTCCCGAGCAATACGCGCCTTCGGGTCGGATTATGAAGCCGGAAGAACTTGCGGAGGCCGCCGTCTACTGGACTTCCGACGTCAGCCGGCCGATCAGCGGCAGCGTCGTCGATTTGGAGCAATTCCCGTTTCTCGGCCGCAACCCCACGAAGCGAGGCGAGTGATGCCGAAATTGGCGGCGTTTCCCAAAGCGTACATGGATCCGCTGTGCGTCGACGGTTCGATGACCATCCGCCAATGGATCGAGCTGGCGGCGACGCTCGACATTGACGGCGTGGAATTCTACCCCGGCTTTTTGGAGCTGGCCGATCGCGCGGCTTGGACGGAGTCGCGCAAAATCGCAGCCGACCACGGACTGACGATTCCCATGCTGTGCTGCTCCCCCGACTTCACCCACCCGGACGCGGCATTCCGCGACAAGCAGATCGAGCTGGAGAAGGGCTGGATCGACATGGCCGCGGAACTGGGCGGCAGCTATTGCCGGGTGCTGAGCGGGCAGCGGCGCCCCGAGCTATCGCCGGAGGCGGGACTCGCCTACGCCGCCGAGTGCATCGCGGCGTGTCTGGAGCATGCGGCTCAACGCGGCGTCACGCTGATCCTGGAGAACCACTACAAGGACAGCTACTGGGATCATCCCGAGTTCGCGCAATCGACCGAGATGTTCTGCGACCTGGCGCAGCGTATCCAATCGCCGCACTTCGGCGTCAATTACGACCCGAGCAACGCCTACCTGGTCGGCGAAGACCCGCTCGAGCTTCTCGATCGAGTGAAGCACCGCGTCGTCACGATGCACGCCAGCGATCGGTATCTCGTCGAAGGCACGATGGACGACCTCCGCCGCGAGGAAAACAGCCAGGGCTACGCCGCGCGATTACGGCATGGAGTCATCGGTCGCGGGCTGAATGACTACGACGCAATTTTCCGAACGCTGCGAGACGCCGGCTTCGATGGCTGGATCAGCATCGAAGACGGCGTCGACGGCTTCGAGGGTTTGCAAGAAAGCGTTTCGTTTTTGCGAAGTAAGATGGAAGAGTATTGGCCGGCGTCGATGTAGCCCCGGCCCCTGAAGGTTATTCACTTGCTATCAAAGCCCGGGGGGGCGAAGTCGTGTAGCCAGGGGCGCGAGCCCCTGGTTTCAGCGGCGACATGATCCAAAAGCCCCAGAGGGGCGACATCACTCCAGGCGCCGGAATGATTTCGCCCCTCTGGGGCTCTACTTTCTTGTCACTGCGCTAACCAGGGGCTTGCGCCCCTGGCTACATTACGCCGCCCCTCCGGGGCTGAATGCAGTTGAATAACAAGGCGACTCCGACGCCTTAAGCAGTCGTCGCATACTCCTGGTCGCGGGTGACTCCAGGCATGGGGACGGGATATCGTCCTTCGGCATCGGGCATCACTGGGGCTGGCCCGGCAGCGACAAAGTCGGCGACGCCGGGCGCCATTTCGTGCGGACAGTCGAGCATCTGCTGGTAGGTGATCTCTTGACCCGTGTGCGCCGCCATGCGGCCCATGTTCGTCACGAGGCTCGCTTCGACGCCGCGAGGCACCTCGTTGTAGGGTTCGTCGTGGACGATCGCGTCGATGAAGTCTCGCCACTCCAAGACGTAGGGGCTCTCTTCCGGCTGTGGAAACGCCCAGACGACGTCCTTTCGGTCCTGGTTTTGGCCTTTGAACGTTCGGACTTTGCCCGGGGTGTGGCCCGCGGTGCTTACGATGGCCGAGCCACGAGAGCCATGCACGACGCTCGACATGTCATTGCGACATCCCGTCATCGTTCGGCCGTCGAAAAAATAAGGCGAGCCGTCTTCAAACGTATACTCGACCGCGTAGGCGTCGAAGTTTTGATCGACGTTGTCGCCGCGGAAGTGGCGGCCGCCGAGCGCTTGCGCCTTCACCGGCCAGGCGTTCTTCATCCAGCAGACCTCGTCGATCTGGTGAATGTAGAAATCGCTGAACAGCCCGCCGCTGGCCCACAGGAAGCTGTGAAACCGCTCGATCTGCCATTCCAACTCGTCGCGTTCCTTCGGCTTCGCCGTGGAGAAGCAGCTTCCGACGGGGCCGTGCATGCGATAGGCGCGCATGCTGATCAGGTCGCCGATGTCGCCGTCTTGAATTCGCTTGTACAATTCCTGCCGCCCGCGGCAGTGTCGCACCATTAAACCCACGGCGCACTTGAGATTTTTCTCGTCGGCCTTCTTCGACAGATCGAGCATCCGCTTCGCGGTCGGTCCGTCCGCCACTAGCGGCTTCTCCATGAAGACGTTCAACCCGCGATCGATGGCGTACTGAAAGTGAACCCAACGAAACGCCAGCGGCGACGCGAAAATCGCGACGTCGCCTGGCTTTAGCGCGTCCATCGCGTGCTTATACGCATCGAAACCGACGAACTTGCGATCCTGCGGGACGTCGATGTGTTCCGGCTTGGCGGCAAACGATTGCGACAGTGCCGCATGGCTCTCATCCACGCGGTGCTGAAACAGATCGGCGATGGCGACCAGCTTAATCGGATAGGTTGACGCCGCGATCGCATCGGCGACGGCGCCGGTGCCACGTCCTCCCGCGCCGATCAATGCCAGTTGCAACGAGTGCCCCGTTCCAGCTTGGGCGAATACCCCGGACGCCTGGAGCGTGCTGAGCGCCGAAATCGCGCCGGCAACTTTGATGAACTGACGACGATCGGACTGATGGTCTACATGGTTCATAGGAACTACCCTTGGATGCATGTTGCGAGCTGCGACAGTATTCTACGCTCTCGGCTAATACTTATTTGTAGCACTATTCCAGTAAAAATACATTTTCTCGACCGACGGCACGTTTTTCGGGCGAACGATGCGGAATCCGAGCCATGGGGCGTCTGTAAAATACCAAATGCTCTTGGGAAGCTGCGGGTCCTGCTGCTTCCAGCTAGGATCCGACCCGCGGCGCGACGCCGACCGAACTCCCTCGGGAACGTCTTCCCAACCGCCGCCGCGGACGCTGCGGGGATACAGCGACTGCGGTCGCACGAAGGGATTCGCCGTGCGATCGTTCAGCCGCTCGAAGTAATCGGGGACGAATTGGTCCGCCGTCCATTCCATGACATTGCCGTGCATGTCGTGCAGCCCCCAGGGGTTGGGCTTTTTCGTTCCGACTTTTTGATACTTTTCGTCGCTGTTGTCTAGGTACCAGGCGTACTCGCCGAGCATCTCGGCATCATCGCCGAACGAATACGCGGTAGTCGTCCCGGCGCGACAAGCATATTCCCACTCCGCCTCCGTGGGCAGCCGGTAAAAGTGCCCCGACTGTGCGCTGAGCCACTGGCAATACTTGTTCGCCGCATGCTGGGTCATGCTAATGGCTGGATATCCTTGCTGGCCCATTCCGAAGCTCATCTCGACGTAGGGCGCCGTCGGCTGGCTGACGGCGTCAACGGCGCCATCGCGCAGCGCGTCGTAGTCCTTCCGCGCGCCGTTCTTGTAACGATCGACCTGTGTGATCATGTAGGGTTCGTACTCATCCCACGTGACCTCATGCTTGCCAATCCAGAACGGCGCCACTTCGACGCGCGCCTGCGGACCTTCGATCTCCTTACGGCCTGTTTCCTGCGGGGGGCTGCCCATCAGAAACTCGCCGCCGTCGATCGCCACCATTTCGTAGGGAGCGCCCGTCTGCGGCACCTTCGCCGCGTAGTCGGTCATCGCCACGTCGCCGTCTTGTGCCGCCCGCTGGGTGATGAGCGCATGAATTTTGCGTACCAACTGCATATCGTCCGGCGAGGGGACGCTGCTCGCAGGCTTGGGGCGCGTCTTGAGCGTGATTCCCTCCGGCCAAATGGCGCCCTGGGCAATCCACAGTCGCAGGATCTCGATCGAGTCCGTTGGTAACGGACCGCCTTGAGCCGTCGGCGGCATCAAGGTCGGGTCGTCCTTTGGAACGATCGTCAGGGCAACCAGCGAACTCTCGGTCGGCGCAAACGGCACAATCGACGGAGGCGAACTGCCGCTCTCCAAGGCGGCTTGGCGAGTCGTGAGGTCGAAGGCGCCCTCCGGTTCGTCGCCAGAATGGCACGAAACGCAATTAACTTCCAAGATAGGTTGCACATGCTCCACGAAGTCGATCCGCGGCTGCACCTCGAGCTTCACGTCGTCCGGCCACTTGGCGCCCTCCTTAATCCACCTCTGCAAGCGTGCGGTCTGCACGGCATCCAACGGCGGACCGTCGGGCGGCATGATCTGCTCGTCGTCCGCGGGCAAGACGGTGCAGGTGTAGAATAAGCTCTTGCCGGGATCGCCGGGGACTAGCACGGAGCCAGGTTCGACGTTCGCCGTCGCCGCCTTCAGCGAATCGAGTCGTACGTCCCCTTCCGCGTTCTCTTGGTTGTGACACCGCAGACAGGCAGCCTCGACAATCGGCTTGATCTCACGCTCAAAGTCGACGACGTCTACGGCCGCGCGAACTGGCTCCGCACAAACAAAGGCGATCGCCCCGCCGATGAGCAAGTGACGCGTCAAGTGACACAGGCTGTTTGACATAGCGGTCGGGCGAGGGTGGCTCTGAACAAGCCGCGCAGGGAGCAAAGCGGCCGGACGGCGGTGCGAATTGTTGAGTGCCCGGACCTGACACGCGCTAATTCATGCTAAAGACCCGTAGGCGCCACTGCAACCCGCGGATCGCCGGGACGCAAGTCTTCCCTAGACAAAGCCTTACGAATTATGAGAATTATTTGACACGCTGTCGGTTTAACCCTAGGTCTCGGAAGGTGAAGGCGTTGGAATGGCGCCGCGAGCGCGTGTTTATTGTGCCCCTATTGGTCGATTCATGGCGCCGTCAAACAGCACACCGCAGGGTCCGTCCGCGACGTTGACGCAACTCGACGAGCAACCGCTCGACGTCCTCGTCATTGGCGGCGGCATTGTCGGCGCAGGCGTGGCGCGCGACGCCGCCATGCGCGGCTTGCGGACCGGGCTGATCGAGCAGCACGATTTCGCGTCAGGCGCCAGCAGCCGTTCGAGCCGCTTGCTGCACGGGGGCCTGCGGTACTTGGCGCAGGGTCGCGTGGGATTAGTTCGCGAGGCGAGCAAAGAAAAAACCATCCTGCGGCGAATCGCACCGCACCTCGCCCAGCCGCTTCAGTTCATTTTCCCCACACGTCGGGGGAGCGGCTACCCGCGTTGGAAGCTCGGCATAGGCGTCAAGATTTACGACCTGCTGTGCGGCGTCGGCCAGGGTGGCGGCAGCGGCAGCATGGGCGTGGACGAAACGCTGCATCGAGTCCCGGGGCTGAATGCCGAGCGTCTCACCGGCGCCGTTCGTTACTTCGATGCGCTGACCAACGATGCCCGGCTGGTCCTCGACACGCTCACTTCCGCGCGCCAGCATGGCGCGATTGCCTGCAACTACACGCGCTTGGTAGACGCCAGGCGCGATGGCGATTCTTGGTGCTGCGAGGTGGAAGACTTTGGCGCCCAGTCGCGGCACGTCGTTCGCGCGCACGCCGTCGTCAACGCAACTGGACCGTGGTCCGACCGCATACCGCAGTCGTCGACGACGCTACGGCTCACCAAGGGCGTACACCTGGTGCTCGATCGCAACCGGCTGCCTGTCGCTGATGCGATCGTGCTCGCCGAAGGCAGTCGAATTCTCTTCGTGATTCCCTGGGGCGAACGAATCATCCTGGGGACGACCGACACCGACTATCGCGGCCCGCTCGAAGAACCGCCGTGCGACGCCGAGGACGTCGCTTATATTCTCGACGTGGTAAACGATGCCTTCCCCGCGGCAAAATTGAACCACGACGACATTGTGAGCAACTGGTCAGGCTTGCGGCCGCTGGTCGCCGACCCCAGCGGCAATCCGTCGGACATTTCGCGGCGGCACAAGATCGCGATGGGCCATCCCGGTTGGTGGGACGTGACCGGCGGGAAGCTGACGACGTATCGCATGATGGCGGAGGAGACCGTCGATTCGATCGCCAAGCATCTAGGCGCGAAAACGCCGCCGTGCCGCACGGCGGCGACGCCGCTGATTGAAGGTGGCCAAAACGCATCATTCAGCGGGATTTTGCCGCCGCCGGTGTCGGCGGCCGCGGTGAACTATTACTGCCAATCGGAAAGCGCGCGGTATTTGGACGACGTAATGATCCGGCGTACGAGTTGGCGGCATTATCACCACGATCATATGGAGTTGGCTGAAAACGTGGCGCGATGGATGGCCGAGGGGCTCGGATGGGCCAACGCCGACGCGATTTCAGAGTTGCATCGCTATCGCCGATTGACCGGCTCGGTCGAATCGCCGGCCCCGCGGATCGGCGATTAGGCGCGGCGCTTTCTCGCCGCATGGGGATGCGTCGAAAACTGCCGATGGGAGTCGAGGCCCACAACCTCGAACTTCAATCCCGCCTGGTGAAAATCCGATTCCATTTCGTGCAACTTCTCCATCACGCTATGATCGACGAGCTTCGTGCCCGACAAATCTACGACGATGTTATTTCGCGCCCCGAGGCCAATCTGCTCGATCTGTCGCTTAAACGGAATCCAGTTGGTAAACACCGCCGACCCGCTGGCGCTGATCACCACGGTGTCATCGCCCTGCGGGGTCACCTCCAGGTACGGTTTGTACATCGACGAGATGGGGACGCCGTTGATCAGGTGGATCACCGCCTTCACGGCAATGCCGATGCCGATGCCGACCAGCAAATCCGTGGCGAGCACGCCGATGATCGTGCTGATGAAGATCAGCAACTGTTCGGGACCGATCTTAAAGACGTTGATGAATTCCCGCGGCGAGGCCAGCCGGAATCCGGTGTAGACCAGCATCGCGGCAAGCGCGGCGAGTGGAATGCGGTGAATGAGCCCCGGCGCCATCGCGACGAACGTGAGCAAGAAGACGCCATGCCACATATCGGCAAAGCGGGTGCGGGCGCCGTTGTCGATGTTGGCCTTCGAGCGAACGATCTCGCTGATCATCGGCAGGCCGCCGATGCAGGAGACGGCGGTGTTAGCCAGGCCTACGGCGACGAGGTCGCGATTGAGATTCGCCTTACGTTTCCAAGGATCGAGCATGTCGACGGCCTTCGCTGAAAGCATCGACTCGAGGCTGCCGATTAGCGTGAACATGATGACCCACTTAATGGCGGCCCCGCGAAGCGAAGGGTTAGCAAACACCGAGAAATCGGGCAGTGCGATCGCGCCGAAGAGATCGAGTTCCTTAACGAGAAAGTCGGGGCCGAGTTTAAAACTCTGCTGGCCCCATGTGTAGGTGTGCTCGTGAGACAGATCGAAATAGAGGCCCATCGGCACGGCCACTAGCAGTACGACGAGCTGCCCCGGGATGAGCTGGAAGATGCGGTTCTTAATCACCTTCTTAAGTAGCGGCAACCCGAACAGGATGAGCAGGCTGACGATGCCGATCACCGCGACTTCGGGGTTGGCATGCATAATCTTTTCGGGAATCTGTCGCAGAATTTCGAGCGGCTCGCCTTTAGCCGATTGGCCGACGGCCACGGGAATCTGCTTCAGCATGATGATGACGCCGATGGCGGCGAGCATGCCGTGAACGGCCGACGTGGGGAAGAAGTCGCCTAAGACGCCGGCCCGCACCAGTCCAAGGACGATCTGAATGACGCCGGCGACGACGCCGATAGCGAGCGCCATGCGGTACGCGTTCGCGTCGGCGACGGGATCCTGCCCGCCGGTGAATCCGAAGGAGGTCACGGCGCCATACACGATGACGATCAGTCCGGCGGCAGGGCCCTTGATCGTCAATTCTGAGTTGCTAATGAACGTGGTCAGAATCGAGCCGACGATCGCCGTGAAGATGCCCGCGATCGCCGGAAATCCGGAGGCGAGCGAGATACCGATGCACAGCGGCAACGCGATGAGAAACACCAGCAGGCCGGAGAAGACGTCGTACTTGAAGTACCTCTTAAATCCCTCGGCATTGCCGCGCGGCGCGTCGGTGTCGGTAAACGTGTCGGACATGACAATCTCCCGTCGAGTGTGCAAGTGTGCGGAGCGCTGGGAACAGGCCAAACTCAGCCGCTCGCGCGACCTTTGAATTCGCGCTCGCGAGGCGGATGTGGCGGTGACTGGGCTTCGCCTTCAGGCGTCGATTCGCTGGCCTGCGAATTGTCGAACCAGAGACGACCGCGGAGCGCTTCCAGTTCGCTGGGCGCGCTGGCCAGATGGCGTCGGGCTTCGATGATCTCAAGAGCGGCATGGCGCCGCGACGAAAGGCTGGGCTGCGGGTAGATGCCGACGCCCAGGATTAACGCCGCTAGAATTAGGACCGCGATGCGCTCGGGCAGGCGGCTCTGGAGTGAAATCGTAGGAAAGTAACGCTTGCCGGTAAAAACGCGAAAGTAGGCTTGCAACACGGCAATGCCATTCAGCGCGGCGGCGAGGACGACGGCCAAACCCACCCACGGGTAAACGTCGACCGCGCCCTCGACGAGCAATTCGGCGCCGACGAATCCGATGGTTCCCGGAAAGCCGATGCTGGCCAACCCCGTGAGCAGGAAAAATGCCGCCAGCGCGGGCGTATGTTCGTAGAGGCCGTGAAATTCGGAGAGTGAAATTCTCCCGACGCGGGCTTCGATCGCACGCAGCGTCAGGCCAAAACCGGTCAGCGCCAAGCCGACGGAAATCCACAGACACAGGGCGCCGGTGAGACCCACGGGCGTGGCGATTTCCAAACCGACGAGTACCAGCGATGAATGACTCAAGAACAGGTAGCAAAAAAATCGCCTCGCGTCGCGTTGCACCAGCGCCATGCCCGCGGCGTACACGGCGGTGAAGAGCGAGATCAGAGCGATGCTGCGAAGCGCCCATTCCGGAGCGATCGGCAGCAGCAGCCGCACCGCGGCATACACGCCGACCATCGGCGTCACGAACATCAGGGCTCGACCGAAGGTGGCATGCTCGAAAAGATCGGTCATCCAGCAGTGCATCGGGGCGATGCCGCTACGAATGAGGACGGCGCCAATGAGCAGCGCCAGGGCCAAATTCGAGGGAACTGTCCCGACCGGCGTCCGCTCGATCATCGCCCAACCGATCGCCAACATCCCCATGCAGAGCGCCATGTGTACGGCGAAGACGCGCATCGGCTTGCGACGCGTATAAAGTTCCCAGAGCGGCGGCAGGACGCCCACGGCCAACAGTGCGATGATCCCCCAAGGATTGCGGCAACTAAGCGTGGCCAGCAGAATGGTCTCGGCGATCAGACTCGCCGCGAACGAGAATCGGCGGATCTTCGTCCGCAGCGTCGCCAGCGACGTGACGAAGGCGATCAGCGCGGCCATCGGCAGCAGCGGCGCGCTCAGTTCGTCGATGACGAACGCCTCCTTCCCGAACGCATGGGAAAAAAACGACCAGCGATCGTGAGCTTCGGAGGTGTGCAGCGAACCGAAGTCCAGCCAAGCGCCGACGGCGCACGCCAACGCCAAACCGCTGAAGATGAGGGTGCGCGATTGGGCGCGCTCCGGGTCATGGAGCCGCGCGACCGACACGGCCCCGATCGACGGTAGCACGATCGCCAGTTCGAGCCAGGGGAGGTGAAGTTCAATCATTGCAATTCGTCGATCGCGACTCGGGCGACGTTAAGTTGGTCGGACTCGCGCGATTGCCGACCGGCGAGAAAATCGGTCCAGCGGCGCTCCAGCGCATCGCACCCGCGGAACAGCCGTACGAAGGGTCGGACCACAAAGTCGTCGAGCACCGCGTCGAAGAAACCACGCTCCAACGCAAACCGATAGACGCGGACGCGAAGCTTCTCCGGAACGATGCGTTGCCAAATCGTCGGCCGCTTCGGCAGATGCCCGCCGATGGCGTTCTCCATTTGGTGATAGTCGTGCAGCAGCGTGGGCGCCCGTACGAGCTGCAAGGTGCGCAAGCACGCATGGCCGATGATGTGAATCAGCGGGATGTAGCGCAGCCCAAGCCCGATTTCCGCCACGATGATGCCCACTTGCGTAAGCGAGGCGAAGGCCAGCGCAGTTTTGATATCGGCTTGAACCCGCGACGCTAGCGCGGCGAACGCTGCGGTGGCTAGCCCTTCGAGCACGACGATCGCGCTGAGCGTCGGCGAGAGATCGAGCAGGGGGCTGACGCGAAGCAGCAGGAACGCCCCCAGATGGACCGACAAGGCGCCGTAGAAGACGGCGCTGGAAGGGGTTGGCCCTTCCATCGCTCGAGGCAGCCAGCCCGAGAAAGGCACGAGAGCCGACTTGCCGGCGGCTGCTACTAATAACAGCAGGCCGATGAAGAGCGCCTGGCTGGGCGTCAGCGACGCATGACCCGCTGGCCACGCCCCGGCGCCCATCAGTTTATCGAAGTCCCCTTCACCCGTGAGATGGTGCATCGCCACGGCGGCCACCAAGAAAGCGGCGTCGGCGATCCGGTACACCGTCCACACGCGAAGCCCGTTGCGGACGGGCGATTGTCGCTCGTGAAAGAATGCCACCAGCAGCGCCGACGAGAGCCCCACCAGCTCCCAGCCGGCGTACAGCATCTCGATCGTGCCGGCCACCGACGCGATAATCATGCCCAGCAGGAAGAGGGCAAAGCACACGAAAAATCGATTGAAACCTGGCTCGCGATGCAGGTACGAATGCGCGAACGCGCTGATCGTACCGCACAGCGAATAGGTAAGAATCACGAAGGGCACTGAGAGCCGGTCGAAGACGAACTTCACCTTGAAGTGAAAGTGTTCGGTCTCCAGATTCACCCAGTGACCAAGCTCCAGCGGCACGTGCCGCATCCCGGTGGCCAGCATCAGTCCCAAGATGGTCAGCGAAGCCATCAGCCCGGTGGCAATGGCGAACTGGATGAGCCTGTTCACAACGCGCTCAGGGAGCGGACGGCCCACCAGAGACGGCAGCGCCAACGTAGCCAAGAGCGCCGCTGGGCTGAGAACGGTGTAAATCCCAAGCACGTAAAATACGCGATCGGTCGTCATGGCGTAGCCCTCACGCGGGCGTAGCCCAAATGCTCGCGCCAGCCCCGATACCAGTCGGCCGAGCTAGCGACCACGGGCAACTCGGATTCTTCCGGCTGGTAAAGCCGAAATTCGGTCCGCTGAAACAGATCGATCCGCGCGGAATCGGGGGCGATCGTCGCGAGCTGCACCCAATCGTTGCGGCAAAGTTGCGCGAGCGGCGGATTGCGGTCCAGAATCTTGAACATCGCCGCCGGCGTCGTCTCAATGACGAACAGAATCCGCACGGGCTCATGCACCTCGACCATCTGCCAGGGCAGCCCCGTGCGAAGATCGCTAGCGGCTCCATCCATCACGCCGAGCAGTGACGTGATGTTGTGGGGCAGTTTCGTTCCACAGCCGTAGCCGGTCGGGTCGGTGAACGAAAAGTAATACTCCAGGTTGATGCCGCCGCACACCGGGATGACGGCTTGCAGAATCCGCGTGAGTATCCCTTGGTCAGCGTCGTCCTGGGTGGGATCGTACGACGCCAAGAAGGTGCGGCGATCCAAGTACAGCCCGCGGGTGCGCGACCTCCGCCCCACGAAGCAAATCGCGTTGGTGGCATGGCCGTATTCGGGGCGGACCTGGGCGAGGTCCTCGGCCCGCCCTTCGACATGCCGCAGGGCAAATTCGGGAGTGAGGGACAGGGGCGCCGACTCAAACCGCCGGCAGCGCTCGTGAGCATTGCGGCGGCGCGTATCGTCGATGGCCTGCCGGGCCGCGTCGAGCAACGGCAAGTGGGACAGCGGCAGCCGGTCCAAATCATAATAGGCGACGCTCTCATCGCACGTATTGTGGTAGGCGCCCACAAAGGCCACTTCCGCCGGGATCGGCAATCCGCGTTCTGACAGTAAGTTTCGCACGCGTGAATCGTTCGCCATGTGTGCGAACGCCCGGGCGTTCGGTCCCCCGCGACCGCCGCCGCAGGCCCCGCAGTCGTGCGCCGATTCGTGGGGGTTGTTGAGGCTCGACGAGCCATGCCCGCAGATGATCACCAGCCGCGACATGGTCGTGGTAAGCCCGTTGTCGCGCAGCGTCCGCTCGACGACATTGGTCATCTCATCGACGGAGTAGCCCACGTGGCCAGCTTCCGGCCCCGGTTCTGCTTCCGTACGTTCCAACAGCAGTTGCGTCACGGGCGGCGCCACGGCTCGGCCGAAGAGCCGGCGAATCTGCGCCGACGTGCGCGGAAACAAGATGCGGGCCACCAACGGAAAGGATGCCAACGACCCGAACAGCGCCGTAATGGCGCCGCCTACCAGCGAGCGGCTGCCGCTGTGCACGGAATGCGAGGTGGATCCGAGCAGGCGGCGAAGCCGAGCGCGGCGGCGGTGGCTCTCGGCCACGCTGTACACCGGATGCTCTTCAACATAATGGCGCGGTTTCACGACCACCGGGCACAGTGGCCGGGCATGCGCGTCGGCGGCGCCGCGATAGTACATCGCTACGCCAAAGAAGCCAGCGTATCCAAAGGTTTCACATTGCGGCTCGACCTCTTCCAAATGCCGGCGGAAGGATTCTTCGCGCTCATCGATGCAGCAAATGATTTGGAAGATCGGCGCCTGCCGGTCGGGCGCGGGCTCGGACGGCGTCGGCGCTTGACTGGCGAATGCGTCGAGCGTTTCAATGCGGTAGCGCCGCTCGTACGCCAAATGAAACGTGCGTCGCCGCCCGATTTCCGAAAAGTCGTCAATCTCGTCAGCCAGACGCCCCCAAGTTTCAGCCGGAAGACCGAACAACTCCTCGGGCAGGACCCCCATCACTTGCGTGAGTTGAAAAAACAGGAACGCCCGTTGAGTGTTGCCCGTCGGCGCGCGTGGCGAGCGGCGGTCGAGCACGGCCTGCCGAACATTTTGCAACGGGCCGTTAAACGCGAGCTGTTCCTTCGCGAGATGGGCCGTCGCGAACCGCTCGAGCAGCAGCCGCACGGCAAGGAATTCGACGAGCGTTCCGCGCGGGGCGGGGCGAACGGTCCACTCGGCATTGGTTTCCATCTGCCAAACCATCCCCGCCCAACCGCGTAGCGCCAGTAGCGTAGAAGTAATGAAGTGTTCGCGGTGCTGGTCGTCGACGCCCATGAGCTGGAGGGACTCCGAGATCGAGTCCAACGGCCCGACGGCTTCCCGGTGAAGCCTTGCCGCTTCGTGTCGCAATCCCTTGAGCCATCGGGGCAGAATGCCGCCAGGCTGGCCGTACACCTCGAGGAACGAGTGGTACAGCCCGCCGTCTCGATCGGGTAGCGGCCAGTGGGCGAACCCCTGATCGAGAAACGCGGAGCAAAAGCGGATCAGCACGTCGTGGACGAGCTCGTCGCTATCGCGACCCGTGGCGGCGAGCAGCGCGTCGCGAAGTCGCTCCGGCGCCGCCGGAGGAATCGCCGCGCGGCCGGCGCTCTGGACTCCGGCGTAACAGGCTTTCCACAGGAGCTGCAAGCTGAACGACTCCCAATCGGCGCTCGTCCACTGCTCGATATTCTCTTCGCCCAAGCTCTCGAAAAGCTCCGCGACGATCGCCCGCAGTTCCGGCGGGTACGATCCAGCCGCGGCGTGAGCGCGTCCGTTACGGAAGTCCCGCATGATCCAATGGCGGGTCATTTCGGTAATACGCTTGCGATGACCTTCGGGCATGTCGTCGCGAAACGTGCGGAGGGCGTCGGTCTCGGCGACGACCCAGCGAAGTTCCGCGCTGGGAGCCGAACGCAGCGAATGCCGCAACATGGCCAGTCGGAGGTGGAATCGGGCGCCCAGCAGTCCGACCAATACGTCGGCCCGGTCGCCCAAGTCATCCATCAGCACGGCGGCGAGGTCTTCCTGGCGAATGCGACCGCTCGCGAGCTCCTGCCGGTATCGGTCTTCCGAAAGGTAGGGCTCGCACCCGTAGACGTGCGATGCCTGCTCGACGGCATCCGCGAACGTCGACTCTTCGAACGCATGAAGCGTATTGTGATGCACGAAGACCGACAGCGGTCCCTGCGACGGCAGCAAGTGAGCGGCATGCTCGATCGCGTGCCGCAGCTCGTCGGTTTTTAAGTCGCGGTCCTTGGCGGCCAATGCGGTGCGTTCGCGCGCGGCGATCTCGGGCACGTCGACGTCGCCTCCAGACGGGAGGGCCAGTGGAAGGGTGGGAAGCGATGCGACGGCGGTGGGGAAAAAATTCTTACATCGCGTCGGCGGTCAACGCAGCGCTAGCGCACTGCATCGACCTCTAAATGGTATACTTGTTCAAATCGGCAGCGGCCAGCGACGAGAGATTACAATTCCGTAAGCCGGCGCCCCAGCGGGGTGATTGGCGCCGTTTCGACGCAAAAATTCTGAAAGATAGTCGTCTAACGTTTAGATGCTTTGAACTGATAGCGGGCGACGATGCGACCTCGTGGGGCGCCCGTCGCTCAACGGCCAAACGCGGCAAGTGCGATGGATGTCTTAGTCGTCGAAGATGATGATGTGCTGGGAAAGGCGCTCCGCCGCGGGCTGGAGGACGCCGGGCACCAGTGTACTTGGGCCAAGAACGGCGAGAAGGGACTGGGCCATGCCGCCGCGCAGAAATGCGACGCGATCGTCCTGGATCTCTTGCTGCCCGATCGGCCGGGGCTCGACGTGCTTCGCGAAGTGCGTTCCCTCGGGATTCAAACCCCGGTGCTGATCCTCACGGCGCTCGGGTCCGTCGAGGAACGGGTCGCCGGACTGAACGCGGGCGCCGACGATTATCTCATCAAGCCGTTTTCCTTCTCGGAGCTCCTGGCCCGTTTGACCGCCGTGGCGCGGCGTTCGATCAATCTCACCGCGCAACAACTCCGCGTCGGTCCGCTGTCGCTCGACCTGTCGAACCGGCGGGTCTCTCGCGACGCCATCGAGATCGATCTCACGCCGACGGAGTTTAGCCTGCTGGAGTTTCTGATGCGCAACGCCGGCCAGGTGCTCACGCGAAAAATGCTGAGCGAGCATCTGTGGGACAGCGATTGGGAAGGGGTGACCAACGTCATCGAAGTCCATATCACGCGGCTGCGCGGGAAGATCGATCGGGACTTCGATCTTCCGCTATTGCAAACCATTCGCGGACGAGGATACGTCCTGCGCCCCGTCGAACGCGAGTAGACCCCGCCCCAGGTGAATTTCGGTCGAATCGGCGGCATCGTGAATTACCTAGCCAAATCTCAACACAAGGCGTCTCGCGGGCCGATGTGGCGGACGCTTCGCTTTCGGCTCGCCGCGTGGAACGCGACGGTGGTGATCGTCACGGCGCTCGTTACGCTCGTCGGACTGCGTCAGGGCGTGAGGTGGGCGCTGGTTCACGAGCTGGATCAGGTGTTGATGGACGACGCCCACGAGGTGGCGCTGGCCCTACGCAGCGCGACCGCAGAAGAGGCGCCGCGAATGAAGGAGGGTCTCGTGCGAATGGCGCAGGGACACGAACGCCGCGGTTGGTACGTAAAGCTCCTCGATACGAATGAGAACTTGCTCTGGCTCAGTCCCGACGGTCCTACGTTTACGCCAAAGCTTAACCTCGACGGCGATCTGACGACGTCGTCGGCCAACGGCTACAGAATCGTGCAGCACCGCGTGCGGCCCTCGGTGCAAGGCGCGTCGCTCATTCGCGTCGGCGCCACGCTGAGGTACATCCAAGAGGACATGGCGCGAATCGACCGTTGGGTGTTGCTCGCCGCTGGAGCGGTCCTTCTGGCGGCGCCCTTGTGCGGCTACTGGCTGGCGGCCCGCGCGGCGCAAACCATTGGCGAGCTCACCACCACGGCCTCGCGGCTGCGCCCAAGCCACTTGGAAGAGCGGCTCACGATACGCGGCTCGGGCGACGAGCTCGACCAACTTGCGCACACCATTAACAGTCTGCTGGATCGCATCGCCGCCTATCTCGACGTCAAGCGCGATTTTCTCGCCAACGCCGCTCACGAGTTGCGCACCCCCCTCGCGGCGATTCGCAGTTCCGTCGAGGTCGCGCTGAACGGTAGCCGCTCGCCGGAAGAATACGAGGACCTGATGGTCGACGTGATCGAAGAATGCGGATCGCTCGAGACGCTGGTCAACCAGTTACTGCTGCTCTCGGAAACCGAGGCCGACCTACCGGCGGCGCGTATCGAGCCGGTCGATTTGAGCAAGCTCGCGAGCAAATCGGTCGACATGTTCACCGGCGTCGCCGACGCCCGCGGAATCCAGCTTCGCGACGGGCGGCTCGACCCCGCGCCGATCCTCGGCAATGCCGCCCATTTACGTCAGGTGCTCAACAATCTCATAGACAACGCCGTCAAGTATACGCCGGTCGGCGGACGGGTAACGGTCGACGTCGTCGTCGACGAAGCGGACGGCCAGGTTCAACTCCGCGTGAGCGACACGGGCCAAGGCATTTCGGCAGTCGAACAGAAGCACATCTTCGAGCGGTTCTTCCGGGCCGAGTCGTCTCGATATCGCAGCCCCGGCGTGGGCGGCTCGGGCCTGGGCCTGAGCATTTGCCAGTCGGTCGTCCACAATCACGGCGGCGAGATAAGCTTTCTTAGCCATCCGGACGAGGGCACGACCTTTATCGTAACCTTCCCGCTCGCGCAAGACCTCGACATCGCAACGGCAGACGCGGTTTCAACCCCGCTCCCCCCCACGTGCGGCAGGTAGGTATTCGTGAACATCGCGATTTTCACGGCGGCAAACCCCGACGAAAGCACGTTTCACAAGGCAATTCAAGGCCGATCCACGACGACCTCGCTGGCCTGCTCGTTCGTGACCCGCGTGAACGCTGCGCCCAATAGGACGACTACCATCGCGTAGTACGTCCAAATCATGACGGCGATAAATGAACCAATCAGCCCGTAGGCGGTCGGCAGCCTGTCGCCCACGATGAACACGGCCAACAGTTGCCGCCCCAGCTCCCACAGCGTCGCCGCGAGCAATCCGCCAGCAAGCGCCGCCCGCCAAAGCACGCGAGCCCTCGGCAAAAAACGGTAAAGCGCCGTGAAGGCCAGCAGGTTTAGGGCGAGATGGATGGGCGACTGCGCCAGTCGCGGAAATATCTTACCGAGATCGACGACGGATGAAAGGTTTGCTTGAAGACCCTGCCAGACGAGCGAAGCGATCATGACGAGGATGATGAAGGCGCCAACGCCCATCAACATCAGCAGCGCCTTCAATCTCCCGAACGCCAATCTCCGTATCCATGCCCGCCACCCAGGTTTGGCGCCCGCCGCTTTGTCCCAAATCTTGTCGAACGCATAGTCGATTTGCGTGAACAGCGCCAGCGCCGTCACCAGCAGCATCCCCACCCCGAGCACTCCGCCCGTGGTCGCGCTGGTCTCGACGGAACTGAGCGTCTTGGCGATTTGCTCACTCAGAGCCGGCGACGCCTGTTCCGCCACGGCCGTGAGGATGTGCTGCTGGGCGGTCTGCCCGGTGGCCGTGAAGCGGCACGCCCAGCCCAAAACTGCGATGAGCACCAGCATTAAGGGAAACAGCGACAAGGCCAGATAATACGCGATCGCCGCGGCCGATTGCGTTCCCTCATGTTCGCTAAAACAGGCGGCCGCGGCGATGAGTCGGCGGACTAACGCTTTTACGAATGACATGGCCCTACGCAAACCTTATCGAACTGGACCGAGGCCCCGCAATCTTACCCTATCCCCGTGCAATTCGCAGGCCGGCGGCGGCATGCCATATGCTGCAAGATGTTCGATCGCCGCCAAATTTAGCACGGATTACCCGAGTCTCGACGCCCCATGCAATGCTTTCAACTCACCGCCGGCGAGGGTCCGCTCGTGGCTGCGGCGATTCACAACGGCCACGACGTGCGACCGGAAGTCGCCGCATCGCTGGCCCTGAGCGACGCCGAGCGATTGCGTGAGGAGGATCCGTTTACCGCCTTCCTCATTGAGTGGGCGCCTACTCGCCTCGTGGGCTGCCGCTCGCGCTTCGAGGTCGACTTGAATCGACCTCGCGATCAGGCCATCTATCTCACGCCGGAGCAGGCGTGGGGCTTGAACGTGTGGCGCGAGTCGCCGGCGGCGAGCGTCACGGCGCGTTCCCTCGCGAACTACGACCTATTCTACGCCACCGCCGAAGCGGTTCTCAGGACGTTAATAAAGGTCTACGGACGAGTCATCGTACTTGACGTTCATTCGTACAATCATCGACGCGAGGGCGCCGCTGGGCGTCCGGCTGACGCTGAAACTCATCCCGAAGTGAATGTCGGAACCGGTACGATGGACCGAGCCCGATGGGCGCCCGTCGTCGACGGGTTCATCGCGGAACTTCGACGCGGCCCCTACCAAGGGCGCCCGCTCGACGTGCGGGAAAACGTAAAGTTCTTCGGCGGAAATTTTTGCCGCTGGATTCACCACACGTTTCCCGATTCTGTCTGCGCGCTGGCCGTCGAGTTCAAGAAAAGCTTCATGGACGAGTGGACCGGCGAGGTCGATCGACCGCTGCTGCTCGAGCTTCAAACCGCTTTGCAATCCACGGCGCCCCGTTTGCTGCAAATCCTTCAGGAACTGCCTGCCGGAGCCTCTTCCAACAATCCGCGGTCATGACCGAATCTGAAGTCAACGCCGCCTTCGACCGCGTCATCGCCGTGGTTCACGATCGGCTTAGCCGCAATCTGCGAATCCGCCGCACCCTTCCTGGCGACGGCCGACTGCGGCTCGACCGGCAGTTGCCCTTTCTGTGCATCTATCGGGCGCCTCCCCAGGGCCGCGACAACGGTACGCGCGAGTTGGTCACCACCGAAGCCGCCTACCTGTTCGCCAGCGGCGAACCGCAATACGCCGCGGGCGTCAACCGGCTGTGCCGCTCGATCGGCGAGACGATCGAGGAACACTTCGGCGGGCTGCTGCTGCTGGAAATTTGGAGCGACGATGCGTCGCAGGCCGGCTCCGTTCGTATGCCCACGCAGCCCGCCTTTCGTATCGTCGCCCCGGAGTGCGAGTCGCTCCGCACGACGATCGCCGCTCTGCAAGCAGGGCTTAGCGAGGTGCGTCTGCACGGCGTGCGCGCCGAGGTGGAGGTCGCGCCGGCCGGCCGCCTCGCGCCGCCCACTCTCGATCCGCTTACCTCGGCTTGCCGTGGCGGCTGCGTCGCGATCGGTATCGCCGTCCGCCCCGTCTATCGCGACTCCGACGGCGGCGCGACGTTTCCCATCGTTCTGCAATCGCTAAGACGACAATTGGCCGTGGCGATTCGGAAAGCGGTGTTCGCCTATACTGGCAGGCAGCAGTCGCAGGCGGTCGACCATTACGAAGCGCTCGGTCCGTCCGCCATGGCCCGAGCGGCTCGCGACGTCGATCAACAGTTGTGCGACGTGGCGCAGTCCTTCGAGTTCTTGCTTCAAGCGACTCCGATCAACTCCGAGGCCGCCTGGGGCGAATTCGCCGCCAGCGGGCATCGGCGCCTTCCAGTGCTTTACTATCGACCGTTGCCCTACCACCCCTCCTTGCTTAAGCGGCAACTCTACGGCGTACCCGTCGATCGACTGGAAGATTCGACGCTCGCACAGTTATTCGAACAGAAGCAGGATGAGCTCGGACACCAGTTGGACGCGCTGAAGCACATCGGCACGCGCAGCTTCTTCTACGACAGCCTCCACCTGTACGGCAAACCCGACGACGAGCTAGTGCAATTGGCCGACGACATTCTCGTACGTACGCACGACGCGGAGGACTACGCTTTCGACGGGCATGTTGCAAGCGTCCAGGTGGCCGCCGCCGCTCGCGAGCACATCGACTACTACCACCAGCAACTGCCCGACTTTCACGCCAAGGTTCAACTCACCGGCACGCTCGCCTCGGCGATGATGGTCGCGCACGATCAGCTTTTCGTCTCCGAAACGGCGTCGATTCGCGCAGATCGGCTCGAACCGCTACTGCATCACGAGGTCGGCACGCACCTGCTGACGTACTTCAATGGCCGACAACAGCCCTTGCGGCAACTGTACGCCGGGTTGGCCGGCTACGAGGCGTTGCAGGAAGGACTGGCCGTACTCGCGGAGTACCTCTCCGGCGGGCTGACAGTCGGCCGCATGCGGGTATTGGCGGCGCGGGTGGTCGCGGTTCGGTCGATGATCGAAGGCGCCAGGTTCATCGAATCGTTCGACCTGCTGCATCGCCAGCGCGGCCTAGGCGCGAAAACCGCGTTCATGACCACGCTGCGCGTCTACCGTGGCGGCGGGCTGACGAAAGACGCCCTGTATCTCGAAGGGCTTCGCGACTTGCTCGCCTACCTGCGACGCGGGCACGATCTAGAGCCGTTGTACGTCGGTAAAATCTCGCTGAAGCACGTGTCGATGGTGCAGGAGCTTCGCCGCCGCGGGCTAGTGCAGCCGCCGGCCTTGTTGCCGCGGTTTCGGGAAGACCCTGCGCACGTCGCGCGTCTGGAAAAGTGTCGTCACTCATCGCTTCTGGAACTCTTGGAATCATCGCCATGAAAATCGGCTTCGTCGTCAACGATGTGGAAACGGAACAGGCATCGTTCACCACCACTCGGCTGGCCATGTGCGCAATAAATCGCGGGCACCAGGCCTGGACGCTCGGCGTGGGCGACTTCGTTTACAAGAGCGACGGCTCGATCCACGCCAACGCTCGCTCGGCGCGCGGCAAGCAATACGACTCGCTCGCCACGTTCCTCCAGGAACTTCAAGGCGAAAACGTCCACGCCGAGCAGCTTCGCGTCGACGATCTCGACGTGCTGCTGCTGCGAAACGACCCCTCGGAGGATAAGTCCGAACGCGCTTGGGCGCAAACCCCCGGCATCCTCTTCGGCCAACTCGCCGTGCGGCACGGCGTGATTGTGCTGAACGACCCGATCAATCTGGCCATCGCGCTCAACAAAACCTACTTCCAGCACTTCCCCGAACAGGTGCGCCCGCGGACCTGCATCAGCCGCGATCCGGAGGAGATTAAGGAGTTCATCGCGGCGGAGGGCGGCAAGGCGGTCATCAAGCCGCTACAGGGTTCCGGCGGCTCCAGCGTGTTCTTGATCCACGAGGCGGACGGCGCCAATCTGAACCAAATGATCGAAGCCGTCATCCGCGACGGCTACTGCATCGCCCAGGAATACCTGCCGGCGGCGAAGGATGGCGACGTGCGGCTGTTCGTGATGAATGGCCGCCCGCTGATGCACGACGGCAAATACGCCGCCTTCCGCCGCGTCAACAAGACGGGCGATATGCGAAGCAATATGCACTCCGGCGGCGAAAGTGAACCCGCCGAAATCGACGATGCGGCTCTGCGGTTAGTGGAAATGGTCGGCCCGAAATTGGTCGCCGACGGCATGTTTCTCGTGGGACTGGACATCGTGGGGGATAAGCTGATGGAGATCAACGTCTTCACCCCCGGCGGTCTCGGCAGCGCTCAGCAGGCCACCGGCGTTGATTTCGCCGGGGTGGTCATCGACGATCTGGAGCGAAAAGTGCGTACCAAAGCTCACTACGGACCGACCATCAGCAACGTGCAAATTGCGACGCTGTAACTGAAATCACCGGCGTGCGTACGCAAGTGCATTTTCCGCCAGGACCTGGCTTGAACTACCAGTGCGAATAATCCCCTCGCAGCGCGTTCTCCGTTACAATTTCGGAGGGAGCGCCGACGTCTCGGCGACTCAACTAAGCTTCGCTTAACTGTCCCTGGAGTTCAGGAATGTTTGGGGCGATACGCATTGTTACAGCCGTCCTTCTGACAGCAGCGTCGGCCTCGTTCGTCGCCGGCGCTGAATTTCAAGCCGGCGTCGCGGTCGTCGACATTACGCCGCCCATCCCCTGGCGGATGAGCGGCTACTTCTACGAGCGCGTCAGCACCGGCGTCAAGGATCCGCTGCAGGCCAAGGCCGTCGTGTTTCAGCAGGGAGACGTCTCCGCGGCGCTGGTGTTCTGCGACCTTCTCGGCATGCCGCGCGCGGTGTCCCAGCGGGCGCGCGACGAAGCGAGTCGAGCGACGGGCATTCCCGTTGAGAACATCGCCGTCGCCGCCACGCACACCCATACGGGTCCGCTCTATTACGGCCCGTTGCGCGCTTATTTTCACGAGCGAACGGTCGAGCGTCTCGGCGACGATCCCAATGAGTCCATCGACTACCCGGCGAAGCTCGTCGAGCAAATCGCCGCCGCCGTCGCCAACGCGAAGTCGGCCCTCCAACCGGTTGAGTTATCGGCTGGATTCGCCCGCGAAGATCGCCTGTCGTTTAACCGTCGCTTTCACATGAAGGACGGCTCGGTGCGATTTAATCCGGGTCAGCTCAACCCCGACGTCGTTCGCGCCGCCGGGCCGATCGATCCCGCGGTCGGCGTGATCTCGATGAAGGTCGCTGGCGAGGCGAATCCTTTCGCTTCAATCGTCTCGTTCGCCCTCCACCTCGATACGACCAGCGGCGCGGAGTATTCCGCCGACTATCCTCGCTTCCTGGAAGAGCGACTTCGGCGATCGTTCGGTGAAAACTTCGTCGCCCTCTTTGGAACGGGCGCGTGCGGCGATATCAACCATATCGACGTGACTGTCAAAGGCGGCCGCAAAGCGGAAAAAATCGGCGCGATGTTGGGTGAAACCGTCGAGCGGGCGCTGCGTTCCGACGAGCTCGCCGCGATCGCCGAGCCGTCGCTCGCCGTGCGACGGGTCACGGTCGATGCGCCGCTGCAAACCTTCACGCCGGCCGAAGTGACCGAAGCCCGCAAGAACCTGGAGATCGTCGGCACGCGCAAGCTGCCGTTTCTCGAAGAGGTCAAGGTTTGCACGATCGTGGATCTTCAGTCATACGACGCCCCGACGCTACCGCTGGAAGTCCAAGCATTTCGTCTCGACCACGACACGGTCATCGTGACTTTACCGGCGGAAGTGTTCGTCGAATTGGGCTTGGCCATCAAAGCCGCGTCGCCGTTTAAGACGACGCTGGTAATCGAACTCACTAACGATTGCCTCGGCTATATCCCCACGAAGAAGGCGTTTGCCGAGGGGAGCTACGAAACGGTAAACTCGCGCGTGCAACCCGGCGCCGGCGAGGTGATGGTCGAGACGGCGATTAAGCTGCTAAAGGAATTGAAATGACGTCATTGCTAAGTGGGGCTACGGGAGGGATCCGCAAGCTCCTCGCGATCGTGTTGATGATGCTCACGTTGCTCGTCGGGGCGCCCGCTTCGAGCGCCGATGACGCAACGGTAAAAAGCCCCGTTTCGCCTCAGGAATCGCTGGAGCACCTGGTCGTCAATCCCGACCTTACAGTCGATCTGGTCGCCGGCGAGCCGCAAGTAATCGACCCGGTGGCGATTCGCTTCGACGAGCTCGGCCGGATGTGGGTCGTCGAAATGCGAGATTACCCGCTGGGTAAAGAAGGCGGCAACCCGACGCTCTCCCGCATCTCGATCCTAGAGGATAAGGACGGCAACGGCTATTACGAGGCGGCGACGGTCTTCGCCGACAATCTCAACTTCGCCACCGGCGTTCAGCCGTGGAAAGGCGGGGCCTTCGTCACCATGGCCGGCGAAGTCGCCTACATGAAGGACACAGACGGCGACGGCCGGGCCGATCTGCGCGAGACCTGGTTCACCGGCTTCTCCGAGCAGAACACCCAACTGCGGGCCAACGACCCGCGTCTCGCCCTCGATAACCGCATCTACGTCGCCAATGGCCTCCGCGGCGGCGAGATCGTCAACGTGCGCCAGAAGCTCAAGGAGCCGCTCTCGATCAGCGGGATGGACTTTCGCTTCGATCCGCATACCGGCGAGTGCGAAGCGGTCTCCGGCGCCGGCCAGTTCGGTATGACGTTCGACGACTACGGCAACCGCTTTATTTGCAGCAATCGCAACCCGGCCATGCACGTGGTGCTGGAGAACCGGCAGCTTCAAAAAAACCCGCTCGCCGCCGTGCCAGCCGTCGTTCACGACGTGGCCCGCGCGGGCGAGCAGTCGCGCATCTATCCGATCACCGCCGCCTGGACCACATCGAATCTGCACGCCGGCCAATTCACCGCGGCGTGCGGGGTGGAAGTCTTTCGCGGCAATGCGCTGCCCAAGGAATACTTCGGCAACGTCTTCACCTGCGATCCTACGAACCATTTGGTCCATCGCGAGAAGATGACGGCTGACGGCGCCACGTTCACGTCGACGCCTGCGGACGAAGGGAAAGACTTCCTGGCATCGCGCGACCGGTGGTTCTCGCCCGTGAACTTGGAAGTCGGTCCCGACGGCGCCATGTATGTGGTCGACATGTACCGCGCCGTCGTCGAACATCCGGAGTGGGTGCCGACCGAACTGCAGAAGCGGCCCGACCAGTTGCTCGGCAACGACCGCGGGCGAATCTACCGCGTTCGCGCAAAGGCGAGCCGACCGAGCGATTCGCTTGCGGCAAAGCCGACTACGCTGGCGAAGTTGACGAACGCGGAGTTGGTCGATCACCTGGGAAGCGACAATCCGTGGCTGCGTGATACTGCGGCGCGATTGATTCTGGAGCGACGGGATGAAGGCCTACGCGATTTGCTCTACGGCGTCGCATCGAAGGACAACGCGCTCGCGAAAATACATGCCTACCGATTGCTTGAAGGCCTCGGTTTGGCGAACCCCAACGCGTGGCTCGCCGCTCTGGAGGACTCCGATCCGCGCGTTATCGAACAGGTAATTCTCATCGCCGAACCGTTGGCTCAAGAAGACGGTCCGCTCTGGGAAGCTATCGCGAGACTTTCGGCTCACGCCGATCCCCGCGTTCGCATCGCGGCAATGCTGGCTTTGACGCCCAACATTGCTACGCCGACGCAACCGGCCGACCGCTGGGAACAGCAGGCAATGCTGATCGCCGCGGGCCAACGGGGCGGCGAACTGCTCGCCAAATTGCTTAGCGATCCCGAGGCCCTCGAAGCCAACGTCGCCGACCCGAAGCAATTCGTGGGTGAGGCGGCACGACTGGCGGCCGCATCGCCCTATGAAGAACAGCATCAGCGAGCCGTGGCGGCGGTGCTTGCCAGTCCCAAATATCAACGCGTCGGCCTGACCAGCTTCTTCGGCGAACTGCGACGCCGCGGCGTCGACCTCGCCGACAGTATGTCGAAGCTCGACAAGGACGAGTACGTGCAACTGCAACGGTCCTTCGAGCAGGCGAAGGTCAACGTCCAGCAAAGCGAGTCCCCCGACGAGCAGCGTTGCGAGTCGATCGACCTGCTGGCGCTCACCGAAGAGTCGGCGCCGACGCTCACCGCGCTGGCGATCGATGATGCGTCGCAAGCAATTCAACTGCGAGCGGTCGCCGCGCTCATGCAATTGTCGGCGATCGAGCCTTGGCGGGAACA
>JBGSYU010000394.1:0-4552 GCA_041750715.1 Lacipirellula sp. | reverse complement strand
GGCGAGTCGGCGGCTGTGGCGTCGGCGGCCGGCCGCGGTAAACCGCGCGCCAGCGTTCGTCCCAGAGTAATCTGCGCTTCGATCGTGTCAGTTTCGCCCATTCAGTTGTCCATTTCTGTTGGCAGTAGTTGTGCAGTTCGGCCCTCGCATTGTAGCAGGTCGCCAGACGTGCCGACGCCGCGGCTGACTCCAGGCGTCTGGCTCATGTATGATAGACGTTAGCTCCCCTCACCACGCGCTAGCACTTAAGATGCCGCTCCACCTCGCCCTCGGTTCTCCGACGACGGAACTTTCAAGCGACCAGCTCCGCGAGGCCCTCTCCGGCGTGCTCGACGGGCTAGGCCCCCGACGCCGCGTGCTAGCCGTGCCGCCAGACTACTCACGCGCCGCCAGCCGCACCGGCGAGCTGACGTGCATGGTTCACGATTACTACGGCGAACAGCTTACCGACGTGCTGCCGGCGCTGGGAACCCACGAGGAGATTTCGCCCAAGCATCGCCAGAAGATGTTCCCGACAATCCCGGCACACCTGTTTCGCTACCACAACTGGCGAACCGACGTCGAAACGATCGGCGAAGTTCCCGCTGACTTTGTGAGCGAGGTGACCGAAGGCGTTCATACCGACGCCTGGCCAGCCCAGCTCAACCGCCTGATTTCGCGAGGCGGGCACGATCTCATCCTGTCGCTCGGCCAGGTCGTGCCGCACGAAGTCATCGGCATGGCCAACTACAACAAAAACATCTTCGTCGGCACGGGCGGCGTCCGCGGCATCAATGAAAGCCATTACATCGGCGCCGTCTACGGGATGGAACGGGCGATGGGCCGCGGCGACACGCCGCTAAGGCGGATCCTCAATTACGCCCAGGACAACTTCTGCCGCCACTTGCCGCTGCTCTATGTGCTTACGGTCATCGGGCCAAACGAGGCCGGCAAGTCAGTCGTCCGCGGGCTGTTCATTGGCGACGACGTCGAATGTTTTTGGAAAGCTTGCGACCTCTCGGCGATCGTGAACGTGACGACCGTGGCGAATCCGTTCCCAAAGTGCGTCGTTTATCTCGACCCCGAGAAGTTCCCCAGCACCTGGCTGGGCAACAAGTCGATCTACCGCACGCGAATGGGAATGGCCGACGACGGCGAGCTGATCATCCTGGCGCCGGGCGTGCGCACGTTTGGCGAAGACGCGGAAATTGACCGCCTCATCCGCAAGTACGGCTACATGACCACCCCGCAGATCATTGCGGCGGTCGAGGCCAACGCGGAGTTACGGAAAAACCTCTCCGCCCCCGCGCACCTTATCCACGGTTCGAGCGAAGGCCGCTTCCGCATCACCTACTGCCCCGGCGGGCTATCGCGCGAGGAGATCGAATCGACCCATTACGGCTACGGCGACCTCTCCGAGTACTCCAGCCGTTACGACGTCAACAAGCTCCGCGACGGTTGGAACACCAGCGCCGATGGCGAAGAGATTTTCTTCGTTCGCGACCCGGCGTTGGGCCTGTGGAAATATGTCGCGCCGTGATCGCGTCAACCGATGTACTGCACCTGTCCGACCTGCGACTGGCTTTGAAACATTGTCTCCACTGGCCGCATTGCGAAAAACGTTTCGGAGATCGCTTCGCCGATATCGTTCAGTCGCTGTTGCAGGTCGTCGACGAACTGATGCAGGCCGTGCTCGATGATCTGCAATGCGGACGTATAGGCGAGCTCGGCCCGCAACTGGCCAAGCAGTTGCTCCGGCATATTGGCGAAGCCGCCGATGGCGGAGCCCGAGATGCGATGGAGCGACTCGTTCGCCTTCGTAAGACAGTACAGCACCGCCCGCGGGAACTCGCGATCGAGCACCAGGAACTGCACCACGGCGGCCGGCTCCAGGCGGCCATGCCGCTGGCGATACATCTCCAATGCGCTCGCGGAGCGGAGCAGGGCGGACCACTGGATATCGTCGTACGGCGTGCCCACGTCCGCCGGGCTGGGCAGCAGGATGAAATACTTGACGTCGAGAATTCGCGACGTCTTGTCGGCTCGCTCGATCGACCTCGCCAAGCGGCAGAAGTGCCAGCCCTCGCCGTGAGTCATGGTCGCGTCGGTCACGCCCATGAACTGCTGACCGGAGACGCGAATCTGGTCGTAAAAGTCGTACGATTCCTCCAGCGCCGCAGCCTGGGCGCCGCTCTCGCGAATCAGCAGGTAAAAGCGGTTAATATGCTCCCACATTTCCGAAGAGATGCTTTCGCGCACCGCACGGGCGTTCTCGCGCGCCGCGCGCAGGCACGACATGATCGAGTTGGGATTCTCGCGATCGAACGTGAGGAATCGGATGACGTCTTGCTTGGTCGCCGACTTATATCGCTCGATGAACTTCTCTTGGTCGCCCGTCGTTACTACCAAAGGCATCCACTGCTGGTCGCCGGCGCCCGGCATGTCGAGGTTCAGGTTGAGATTGACCGCGATAAACCGCGCAACATTCTCGGCCCGCTCGATGTAGCGGCTCATCCAGTAAATCGAATCGGCGACGCGGCTTAACATACCTTGCCATCACTCAACACGGAGTGTTCTGCTATCCAGGATAACTGCATAGTCCCGCTAAGCTGGTCGTTCTGAGGTACTCCGAAGAATCTGGCCGGACCCTTCGGAGTAACTCAGGTCGCCACGGCGACTCGCTGCGGCGAGGTGACTGCTTCTGGACTTTGCAGTTCCCCCGTTCTGTTATCCCAATCCTATGGGTTCGGCGCCAAATGCTCCGACATGACCCAGGTATCCTTGCTGCCGCCGCCCTGCGAAGAGTTCACCACCAACGAACCCTTGCGTAGCGCGACGCGCGTCAGCCCGCCTGGCAGCACGTAAATCTCCTTGCCGTAAACCACAAACGGCCGCAGGTCGACGTGCCGTCCTTCCATGCCGCTCTCCGTAAGCACAGGCACGCGAGAAAGATTGAGCGTGGGCTGAGCGATGTAGTTGCGTGGATTCGCTTGAATCAGCTCCGCGAACGTCTCGCGCTCGGCCTGCGTCGAGCGCGGGCCGATTAGCATTCCATAGCCGCCCGATTCGTTCGCCGGCTTGACGACGAGCGTTTCAAGATTCTCCAGGACATGGTTCCGGTGCGACTCCTCCCAGCACACGAACGTCTCGACGTTCGGCAGGATCGGCTCTTCGTCCATGTAATACCGAATGATCTGCGGCACGTAGGCGTAGACCACCTTATCGTCCGCGATGCCGGCGCCAGGCGCATTGGCCAACGCCACATGGCCGTCGCGGTACGCCTGCATCAACCCCGGGACGCCCAGCATCGAATCCTTGCGGAACGCGAGCGGATCGAGGAAGTCGTCATCAATGCGGCGATAAATAACGTCGACGCGTTCAAAGCCGCGGGTCGTCCGCATGTAGACGTAGCCGTCGGAGACGACCAGATCGCGACCCTCGACCAGCGGAATCCCCATTTGCTGGGCGAGGTAGGAGTGTTCGAAATAGGCCGAATTGAACGACCCCGGCGTGAGCAGCACCACATGCGGCTGGCGCACGCGGTGCTGCATCTGCGCCTGCAACGCATCGAGCAGCCGGCTGCAATAGTCGTCGACCGGGCGGACGCGCGCCTGCTCAAAAATCTGTGGGAACGTCTGCTTCATGAGCTGCCGGTTTTGCAGCACGTACGAAACGCCCGACGGGCAGCGGAGGTTGTCCTCCAGCACATAGAACTGGCCTTCGCGGTCGCGCACCAGATCGACGCCGGTGATGTGCGCCCAAACGCCCAGCGGTGGATCGAGCCCCATGCACTGCTGCCGCAGCGTCGCGCACGTTCGCACCACGAATTCCGGAATCACTCCGTCGCGGACGATCCGCTGCTTGTGGTAAATGTCGTCGATGAACCTATTGAGCGCGACGATGCGCTGTTTCAGTCCCGACTCGAGCCAGCGCCATTCGGACTCCGCGATGATTCGCGGACAGATGTCGAACGGAATAATCCGCTCAGAACCCTCCTGATCGCCGTACACGCTGAACGTGATGCCCAGCCGACGCATCGACCGCTCGGCGGCGAGTTGACGGCGCCCCAGCTCCTCGTTCTTGAGCTGCCAGAACCGGTCGTACAGGGCGCGGTAATACGGCCGCGGCTGCCGATCGGCGTCGAACATCTCATCGTAGAAATCGCCGACCTCGTAGGCGTCGAACCCGATGGCGGGCTGCCCAAGGAGAAGCGGCGCGGCAGCAGCATCAGCGACCTGACGGGGCGAAGCAGCGGCGGCGGCATCAGGCGGCATAATTAAACCAGTTCGATCGTCAATCGGCGAGCGCGCCCCATGGCGCGTCAGCCAAAGAACCCACGCTTGGTAAACGACTTCCGCGCCGTCGCCTCGTCCGCCTGGATGTCAAACACCTTGTTCAGCTTCGTGATCTTAAACACCTCGAAGATGTCTGGCGTGACGCTGCACAGCTTCAGCTTGGCGCGAAACTCGCCGCACTTTTTCTGAAAGGCGACGAGCTTCCCCAGCATGGCCGACGCCATGAACTTCACGCCGCTAAAGTCCAGCACGATTTGCTGCGCATCGGTCTTGCCCAG
>JBGSYU010000393.1:0-8112 GCA_041750715.1 Lacipirellula sp. | reverse complement strand
CGCCCGATGCGCCCGCCCGCGTTCGAAATGGGCCGCCGCCAGATACGGTTCTCGCTTCAGGGCTTCATTCAGATCGGTGAGCGCCTTTCGCGCACGTCCGGTGGCCAACGATGCCCGGGCCCGCGATACCCGAGCGTCGGCGTTGCCAGGTTCCTCCGCCACCGCCGCGTTCAAATCCGCCAACGCTTCCTCGTAGTCACCCTCCTGAAGGAAGATCTCGCCGCGCACGCAACGGGCGTCGACGTCCCGCGGATCAATCGCCAGCGCCGCGTCGCAGTCGGCCCGCGCCTCGTCAATCCGCCCGAGCCGAAAGTACGCAGTCGCCCGATGGGCGAGCGATTCTTCATCGCTCGAATCGAACTCAATCAGCCGCGAGAATACGCGCACTGCTTCCTCCGCTTGCTCCAGGCGCAAGTGCTCCAGGCCCAACGCGAACAAGGCATCCGCCGTCGGCAACTCCTGCACGGCGCGCAATCGTGCGCGATCGCTCTGCCGCTGCCGCCGTCGCTCGGTGCGAACGAAGTGGCCGTTCGCGTCCGGCTGCAATTCGCCCCCAGCTTCCCGGTGCGGCAACCAGTCGGCGGGGCTCTGGCGATAGAAATCGGCGAGCGTGTCGTACAATTCTCGATGCCGCTGGCGCAGTTCGTGCGGCAACTCGAAAAAGCACTCCGTCGCCACGGCGAAGAACTCGGCGCGGTTCGACGCCCCATAGTGGTCGAGCAACGTCGCCTCGCCGCGGCGGGCATTGCCGATGAGCCGAAAGAACTCTGCCTCAGTGACGGCATACCATCGCCGCTCGCGCTCCGCGTCTCCCAGCGGCGGCGCGCCGTCCATTTCACCGCACAATCCGTCCAGGTGATGCGCGAACTCGTGCAGCACGACGTTGTGCCCCGGCGATTGGCCCATCAGCTCCCGCCGCAGCCGCGTCCACGACAGCACCACCGGCCCGCGATGCCACGCGACGCCGTCGAAATCGCCGGCCGGCAGATTCGCATTGCGCGCCGCCTGGTGCGGCGTGAATCGCACCGTGCCCGGATGAATCACCAGCGTATGGAGACGGTCGAAAAAGTAGGGCGTCTCGAACCCGTTGACCATCACCGCGGCTTCGCCGGCGACCGTCACCTTCATGTCAGTGGTGATCTCAAACTCGCCGGCGCCGGCCCAGTCCTTGTCGACAACCATCACCTGCACGATTTGGCGCAGGCGCCGCCGCTGCTCCGCTGGTAGGTGGCGGTAGTGACGGAGCCGCCGCTCGAGCAGTCGCTCCCAATCGGCGGGGAACGGCTCGGCCAGGATGCGGCGCCGGCGTCGATTTCGCAACCAACGGATGAACATGCAACCACGATACCGCGCCACCCCAGCGGTGGGCAGTCAATGCTGGCGCCGCGCTGCATGTGGAGCGGTCACTCCGAGACCGCAGTTTCGAGTCTCGGAGAGACTCGACCACCTGACAATTGCTCTGGCTGCGGTTGGGCGGCCGTCCTATAAGCCGCGGGGACTGCGCGAGATTTCTCGCAGCGAAACGATGCGTTTTCACCCTCGCCGCAAGCTCAATCAGTTGGACGAAATGCGCCCCTCTAATAACCCGCTCATCGCGTTGGTGTCGACCGTGAGTTCCCTGATTGTCGTCACGGCATGGGGCCAAGCGATCGCACCGCAAGGAGACGCTCGTTACGCGCTACCGGCGGAAGCGCCGGTCGAATCTGCCGCCGCCGGTGAGCCGCTGATCGACTGGCGCCGCGAGGATGCGCCGATGGCCTACACGCCGACGGCGAATAACCAAGCGCCGACGTTCTCGGATGCAGCGCCCAGCGGCGGCGAGGACGTGAACCCGTTGCGGCGGGCGGTAGAACCGCCTCCGCAGTTTGCTCCGATCGCACCGATGCCATCGGCGGAACCATTCGCTTTTGCGCCGACTACGCCTACCCTCGAACCGCCAACGGCCACGCCCGGTGCGATGCCGCCCAGCGGCGAATTGAGCGCCGCGGCGCCCCACTTCGCGGCGCCGGTTTTCCAACACGATCCTGCACTGGCGCCCGCAATGCACGACGCTGGAACGAACGGTAACATCGACGAGGTAGAAGCCCCGGCGAAGAAATTATCGGAGAACGACCCACTTTCCCGCCGCTTGGCGCCCCCCTCCAGCGACACGAAGGTGGAAGGCGCCGATGCCACCAGTATTACCGCGGACAGTCCCCTACCCTTCGACTTTTCCAAACTCGAATCGCTCTCGACCGCGGGAGCGGGGCTGGCCGTCGTGGTCGGACTCTTTATCGTGTGCATGTGGATGCTCCGCCGCGGCGGGCCCAAACCCAATGGCGCGTTGCCGGCGGACGCCTTTGCCGTCCTCGGACGCGCGCCGCTCTCGCCGCAGACGTTCGCCCATCTGTTGCGAGTCGGCAATAAGCTCGTACTGGTGGCTATGACGCCCGGCGGGGTCCAACCGCTCACCGAAGTCACCGACCCGATGGAAGTCGACCGCCTGACCGGACTCTGCGCTGGCGTCCGCGGTCACGGCCCGTCCGCCGAATTCCAACAAGTGCTCGCACAATTATCGCGCGAGCCGGCGCGGGGATTCCTCGGCGACGAGGCAACCGCAGGCGGCAGCCGTCGGCGGTAAAACGCTTGCCGAAGATTGATCGGAGTGCCGGACGCAATTAAACTATGAGAGCCGCTACCGCCATCATCGTTGCAGTTTGCGTGCTCGCGCTCGGCGCCTTGGCGCCTGGCGCGGCGCTCGCGCAAACCGCCGCCTCGGGACCATCGCTGTTGCCGCAGTTGCCGCAGGGCCTCGGCGGGCCCCAACAATGGGCCAGCCCGCAGGGGATCAGTTCAACCCTGCAGGTGATGCTGCTGCTGACGGTCGTCAGTCTCGCTCCGGCGATTCTGCTGATGACCACCAGCTTCGTTCGCATCCTGGTGGTGATGGGTCTGCTGCGCCAGGCCCTGGGTACGCAGCAATTGCCGCCGAGCCAGGTGCTCACGTCGATCGCTTTGTTCATGACGGCGCTGCTGATGACGCCCGTATGGGCCAGAGTTTATGAGGACGCGATCGAGCCGTACTCCGCGAATGAGATTGGCCTCGAAGACGCCTGGCAGCGCGGCACGCAGCCCGTTCGCCGCTTTATGGCCGCGCAGATTCGTCGCACAAAAAACGACGATGACGTTTACCTATTCCTCAAGTATCTGCCGAGCGAGATCGACCCCGAGACCGGCGAGCTTCCCGACAACTACGTCTATTTCAACGCCGGCCCCGAGGACCGAAACATCCCACTGCAGGCCCTGCTGCCGGCGTTCATGCTTAGCGAGCTGAAGACGGCGTTCCTAATCGGCTTTCAAATTTACTTGCCGTTCGTCGTCCTCGACATCGTCGTGGCGAGCGTCACCATCTCGATGGGCATGCTGATGCTGCCGCCGGTGTTGATTTCGTTGCCGTTCAAGCTGTTGCTGTTCGTGCTGGTGGACGGCTGGCGGCTCGTCGTCGAGATGTTGATGGAGAGCTTTCAGGTGTTGGCGTAAACGAAAGCAATCAGCGATCAGCTATCGGCGGTCAGCCAAAAATTGGAACGTATTCTTTCTGGCTGACCGCTGACTGCTGACCGCTTCGGAGCTTTATATGGACCCCCAAGACGCCGTTGATCTGGGCCGCGACGCCCTGATGATCGCCACGCTCGTTTCGGCGCCGATCCTGGCCGCCGGCGTGTTCGTCGGTTTAATCGTGGGTCTGCTGCAAGCGCTCACGCAAATTCAAGAGCAAACGGTCGCGTTCGTCCCGAAGCTCGTTGCCATGGCGCTGGCTCTAGCGTTCTCGCTGCCATGGGTCCTGTCGCGACTGCTCGAATACGCCGAAGAGCTGATCACTAACATCCCAAAGTCGTTATGAATCCGCCCGACTGCGATGCGCTGCGTCGCGGCGCCAATCAAATGCCGCAGAGCGGCTGACTCTTGCGTTCCCACGCGGAGCGCGGGGACGAGGCATAAACAGTGCAGACGGCGCTCCTGGAATCGATGCTGCTCAACCAGCTCGGCACGTTTGTATTGGTGCTGGCGCGAATCGGGGCGCTTGTCGCGACGGCGCCCATCTTTGGCACGAAGGCGGCTCCCGTGCAGGTTCGGGCGCTGCTAGCCATCGCGATGACTCTAATCGTAACGCCGCTCTACGCGTCGCAGGCCCCCGTCGATCTGGGAAACATGCTGGTGTTCGCCAAGTTTGTGTTAGGCGAAGCGATCCTCGGCCTGCTATTAGGCCTCGGCGTCATGATTCTCCTGAGCGGAGTGCAATTAACCGGGCAGATTATCAGCCAACTTGGCGGCACGGCCCTGGCCGAAGGGTTCGATTCGATCGCGGATGAAAATCTGCCGGTGTACTCGCAGATGTTCTACTTTCTGACGCTCACCATGTTCGTCCTGCTCGACGGCCACCGGCAGCTGACCGAGGCGCTGCTGGACACCTACGTCTGGATGCCTCCGGGCCAAGGAGCGCTGGGCGAGTCGTTCGTCGCGGCGTTTACGATGTTGTTGGGGCAAAGCTTCCTGCTGGGTGTCCGCGCCGCGGCGCCCGCGATGGCCGCCTTGCTGCTAGCCACGCTGGTGTTGGGGTTGATCGGCCGCACGCTGCCGCAGCTTAACATTCTCGTCGTCGGCTTTAGCGTGAACGCGCTGCTGACCTCCGCGATCGTGGTGGTCTCGCTAGGCGCCATCGGCTGGACATTTCCCCAGCAGGGAGTGAATGCGATTGAACTGCTGACCGACGCAATACGCGCCGTTGCGAGGAAGTCCGATTTGTAGCCTCGGCCTCTGGCCGGGGGTCGCGTTACGTTGGGGTAACGCTCGAACTGGTGGTGGCTTACCCCCGGCCAGAGGCCGGGGCTGCATGACATTGTGCGTTGTCGTTAAATGGCTGAACAATCCGGCGACAAGTCCTTCGACGCCACACCGCATCGCCGGCAGCAAGCCCGCGAGCAGGGGCAGGTCGTCTACAGCCAGGATCTCGGTTCGGCGGCGCTGCTGGTCGTTGGCGTGTTGGTGCTAATGAATTGGGGCGGCGGCGTCATCGACCTGACGATCCGCTATCTGGAGCAGCAGCTCGGCAGCATCGGCACGCTCTCGGCCGACGCAGGAGACTTCGTCGAGCACGGCCACAGCCTCCTACGAACCTTCGGCTTCGCGCTGCTGCCGATTCTCGGCGTCCTGATGCTTTCAGGGGCGCTGTCCACCGTGCTGCAAATCGGCCTGCTGTTCGTTCCCGATCGCCTCAAGCCCGACCTCTCGCGACTGAGCCTACTGGCCGGGTTGAAGCGCATCCTGTCGCTACAAGGCATGGTACGACTGGCCTTCGGTCTGGTGAAGATCGGCATCGTCGCCGTGGTGTCCGGCACGGTCATCTACAATCGCTGGGACGAAGTGCTCTTCGCGAGCGAGCTGGCGCTGCCCGACTTGGCGCGATTCTTGATCGACGTCTCCTTTTCGACCGCCCTGTGGGTCGGCGCTGCGCTGTTCGCCTTGGCGCTCTTGGATTATGGCTTTCAACGCTGGAAGCACGAGCAAGACCTGATGATGACCCACCAAGAAGTCCGCGAGGAGATGAAGAACCTGCAAGGCGATCCGCAAATCATCGCCCGCCGCCGCGCGATCCAGCGGCAGATGGCGCTAAACCGGATCGGCGACAAGGTGCCCAAGGCCGACGTCATCGTCACCAATCCGACGGAACTCGCGGTCGCGATTCAGTACGACCCGGAGAAGATGGCGGCGCCGATCGTGGTGGCGAAGGGCGCCGGCGTCTTGGCCCAGCGAATTCGACGGCTGGCGCTGGAGCACAACATCCCCGTGGTCGAGCGAAAACCGCTGGCGCAGTTGCTCTATAAGGACGTCGACGTCAACCGGCCGGTGCCGGACGAGAGCTACGCCGCGGTGGCGGAGGTGCTGGCGTACGTCTACCAGCTTAAGGGAAAGACGATGCCTACGCCGCGCGTGGCGTAGGGTTAAGGGAGTGGCAAGGCATCGCCGCGTCATCCTGAGCGCAGCGAAGGATCTGGCGATGCACCAGATTCTTCGCTGCGCTCAGAATGACGCATCGCAGTCACTCGTAGCCGAATTCGTCGAAGTAGCGCGACCATTCGCTGCGAATCATGCCTTGCGTGTCTCCGTCCATCGAGTGGCGATTGGTGCGGTAGTTTTTGACTTCGTGGAGATGCGCATCGAGGGCCGGCTCGACGCGCGAGAAGTCGCCCAGTTCAAGCTGCTCGTAAATGCTGCGAAGCTGCGACTTCGGGTCGTCGACCAGGTCTTCGTATCGCAGTTCGACGAGCTGATTCGCGTTGAGAAGATCCCGATCCCTCAGGTAAGCGTCGTACATCCGGCGAAGCGAGTCGATGACGTAGGGCTCGACCCAGCGTTCGTCGCGAACGATCTGGAGCCCCTCCTCGGCGTTCAGCGAGCGCCATAATCCGACCGTCGAGCGATACAGCGAATAGGGATCGCGGGAGATGTGAACGAATTTGGCGTCGGGAAACAACTCCAGCAGCGTGCGAACGCGGGCCGTGTGCGCCGGCGACTTGATCACCAGCCGTCGCTTGTCGCGAAGCGTCGCTCGTTTGCAGAATTGAAGCAACTCTCGCTTCCATCTGGCGCGCCGGTCGTCTGACAACTCGCGTAACGTGAGGTACTCGCGATAAACTTCGCCGCGGTTGGGAAACATGGCGCACAAGTAGGGCGTCGGCACCCCCAAACTTTGCAGGGCGAACTCGTCCTCCATCGGGCGATCCCACCCGGCCGCCATGTTGTCCATCGGCCGACGCTCGGGCGCAAACACGTCAATCCACGGCACGATCCATTTTTCCGACAACACGAAGTGGTGCGGCGTAAAGCACTGGTAGGTCGTGAAGTAAGTGTGCGCCGGATCGCGGATCAGCAGCTCGTGGAGGAATGTCGTCCCCGCGCGCCAGTGGCCGAGAATGAACAATGGCGGATCTTTTAGTTTAACCGCGTCGATCTGCCGGCCGTACATCACGCGTTCCAACCCAGCGAGGATCGAGTTGAACGCGGTAAAGCTGGTAATCGCGCAGGCCATCGGAATTCGACTCGGCGAGATGGCGAGACGGTTGCGAGCCAATTCGCGGGTCCACGTCGAGAGTCGCATGCCGTGCCAAAATCGCGGCATGTACCACGCCAACGGATGCTTGACGGTCCGCCGTTCGCGAGTCTCTTCAGGGCGCTCGGTAGCAACGCTCATTAAAATGCTCTAGGGCTCGGCCAGATCGTCCAGCGGTGCATCGTAACGCGCACGTTGGGCACGGGCCAACCGGTCGCGACGGGAGACGCTGGCCAAAACAATCCAGACCAAAGCCGCAACGCCTAAAAATGCCAGGCCCCCCCACAGTCCGCGAAAACTCGGACCGGTTCCCCCTGAAACCTGCAACCACTCGGGCTCGGCGGCAATCATCAGCGGCGGGGCGAGCCGCGCGGGTCGGCCATCGCCGGTCGCCTTCGCTTCAAGATCGTCCGACCGCCGTGCGTAGGCCCACTTCTTGAAGAAAACGCCCGCCACCCGCACCGGTTCGCGGATCACCTCGCCGGTTGGAAATCCCTCCGGCAACCGGGCGACGCAACAAATCACCGGCTGATTTCGATAGGCCGGTTGACTCTGAAAGTCCGTCGTAAAGACGTCGAGCTCGTAGTATTCCCGAAGGGCGGGCAATGGAATGCCATCGTCGACGATGGATGTCGGTACGGCTGTTTCCGCCGGCGGCTCCTCGAGGACGATCCGCACCGCCCGACGCGCCGTCCCTTCGATCAGGAAAAAATCACCGGTGCTTTGCGCCGGTTCCAGAATCATGGGCCATGTGGAGGAAAGACCTCGCTGGGCCCGCGCGGCCACCTGAGACGCCATGGCCTGCCGCCGCCGCACCTCTGTAAGTTCAGCCTGCAAGGCTTTCCTTCCGCCAGGCGGCGCCGACTCCAGTTGCAAGGCAAGCTCGCAGCGGCGGTCAGCGGCGGCGGCCGCGGCATTGGTCGCAACGTTCGCGACCGCCGGCAAGCGATCTCGCATCAGGCTCGTGAGTGCGGCCGCATCACCTTGAGCGATCGCCGCCAGGCATTCGTAAAACGCCTTCG
>JBGSYU010000392.1:0-7755 GCA_041750715.1 Lacipirellula sp. | reverse complement strand
GCCTGTCAGAACGGGCTGTCGTGGATGATCGGGTCGACGAGGTTGCCCCCTTTGGCGATATTGCTGCGCGTGGCCAGCGCGTTCATAACGGCCGGGTCGACCGTTTCAAAGACGAAGCGGACGCCGCCGTCGCAGAAGGCGAAGTTGCAGCCGCCGGGATGGACGCTTCCAAAGGACTCGGCGTAGCTGGTGGAGTCGACGTCGATTGTCTTGTCGTCGCAAATGTTGAAGCCGTCCGCAAACGTGGTCCCCAGGACGTAGGCCGGTCCGGCGGCGAACTTGCCCACATGCTGATTGTCGAGCAGGATCGAGTTGGGGACGACGCCCCAGAGGGCGGCGTTGGCCCAGTCGGTGGCCCGTTCGCCGACGGCCAGCGTCTGTGACAGGCCGTCTTCAATTTCGCGTGGTTCGACCGGATGGTTGCGGCCGAAAACGCCGTCGAAATTATCGCGGCAGAGTTTGCACGTGGGCCGCACGGTTCCCGCGCTGCCGACGTAACTGGCGGAGGCCATTTGGCAGATGGTCGTCTTGGTGATATAGGCCGGGATGTTGATGACCCGCTGGAGGCCGCTGTCGGAGGGGCAGATGAAGCCGGGGACGACTTTCAGTCGCAGCGCCGTCGACCCGTAACTGTTCACCGCTAACCGTTCGTCGATCAACTGGAAGAGGGGCGATTGCTCCATGAAAGGCATCAGATGGGCGCCCCACGCCCAGCCGGGGCCGGCGTCGTCGCCATTGTTAAGGACTTTTGAGACGTATCCTGCCGGCAGGTTCTTGTTCGCGTTGAGGTGGTTGTGAAGGGCCAGACCGATCTGCTTAAGATTATTGATGCAGTGAGTCTTGCGGGCCGACTCGCGAGAGGCTTGCACAGCGGGAACGAGCAGCGCGATCAGCACGCCTAAAATGGCAATGACCACCAATAGCTCTACGAGCGTGAATCCATGCAGTAGGCGGGCTCTGCGGGCCGCATGGCTGAATGCGGCAGCTTGAAGTGAGCGATGTTGCATGGCTGACGTGAGGAAGCAGGGGGGACGAGCTCGCCGCAGCGATTGGGCGCTGCGATTATGAATCCGTCATGTAAGCTGGAAATCCGCCTAGCTTCAAACTATGGCGTACCGGGAGCCGTGTCAAAGGAAGTTTACGCCATAGCGCCTGGATTGGCTGAACATTCGCTCGACGATCGAAGTGCGTACAGGCGCATGGCGGTGTTTTTCGCGCACGGAGAGATTCCTTTTGCGCAGCGGCTGGCTTCCTTTGTCGACCGCTACGCAGCGGACAACTAGAATCGTAGGAAGCGGGCGGCCTTCCAATCTGGAACGCCGCGCAAGGAAGAGGTAATCGCAGTGCATCAAAATAAGCAGATTCCATCGGCGCGTCGAGTTCGCCGCCGCGCCGCCTTGTTACTGGCCGGGCTGGTCGCCGGGACGGCGCTCGGCGGGGACGCCTTCGCCGTGGATCAGACGTTTAATGTTACGCTCGTGAGCCAGGTCGACCCGCTTCCGTTTAGCACCAACCAGTATTACGGCGACATCTGGGTCGACGGCAACTACGCCTATCTCGGCACGGACAAGACCGGCGGCGGCGTGTCGATCTTCGATATCTCCGTACCCTCCAATCCGACCTTTATTCGGAACCCGTTGAACCCGTTCCCGCAGCCGATCACGATGCCCACGTACGCCGGCAACGAGATGGAAGACATCGAGGTCTACAACAACTACGGCTACTTCGGCAGCGACGTCCATTTTGATAATCCTTCGGATTACAATCTCGGCACAGGCGTCGATATCGTCGATTTGTCCGATCCAATGCATCCGATGATCGTTAGTAGAATCAAACAAGCGAATAACGGCCACCACAAAGTCCACACCCTGTCGTACGACGACGGCTTTCTCTACACGTCGGACAATGAGACCGACACGATCAAGATTTTCGACGTCAGCGACCCGGGTAATCCCGTATTCAAGTGGACGGTCGATCTCGGGCTGCCCAGCGGCCAGGCGTCGCATGAAGTCATCGCGAAGAACGGCCGGATGTACGTCGCGAGCAAAAACAACAGCTTCAGCGGCGACGACGTGACCAGCTTCAATACCGGCACGACCGCCATCTACGATATATCCAACGTAGGCTCGACGGCGCCGGGGCTGATGAAGCGGTTCGCTACCGGCGCCCGGACGCATACCAGCCAAGTTTCCGCCGACGGCAACTTGCTTGTCGTGGCGCAGGAGCGGCCCAACGGCAACGTCGTGCTGTACGACATTTCGATGATTAATCAACTGAACGATCCCGACACGCCGGTGTTGCTATCGACGCTCAATCGCACCAACGTCGGCATCGACGCCCACAGTCCGCATCATCCCCATTTGCACGGCGACATGCTGGTGCTGTCGTGGTACGAGGCGGGCGTGCAGATTTTTAACATCGCCGATCCCACGAATCCCGTGCGGACAGGCTCTTACGACACGTTCACAGGCACGTCGACGAGCTACAACGGCAACTGGGGGAACTTCATTCAACTGAACGCCGAAGGAATTTTGCAAAACGTGTTCTTGAGCGATCGGACGAAGGGGCTGATCGTCGTCGACGTCTCCGACGCGGCGTCGACCGGCGATTTCAACCAAGACGACATCGTCGACGGCGCCGACTTCCTCGCGTGGCAGCGGAACTTGGGCGTGACTAGCAACGCTACGCTCGCCATGGGGGACGGAAATCGCGACACGAAAATCACCGCCCTGGACCTCGACGTGTGGAAGTTCCAGTTCGGCGAAAACGGCTCGCACCACGCCGTAACGCCGGTCCCGGAGGGGTCGTCGCTTTGGCTGGCGGCGATCGGGATGCTAACGGCGGGCAGCCGGTTTCGACGTGAGTTCCGGCGGAGCAATGCACGCGACAGGCGGTTCTGGACATCCGTTTTTAGCAATTTCACACTTAACCAAACCGGCGAATCTGCGACAATAAAAAGTTTATGCAGCCCTCCGAAACTCCTGCCGTCGTGCCGCCCATCGCCAAGGGTCTCGGGCTGCGCGGCGAGCTGTCGGCCCTCAGAATCGATCGCACGCAGCGACGCGGCGCGTCGTGGGCCATCAAGCTGTTTTGGATCTTGGTTGTAGCGGCGCTTTTCGGGGCGATCGCCGGTGGCGCCTATTGGGCCTTCCGCGACCGGCTGTTTCCGCTACCGGTGGTGAAGGTCGAGTCGGTCCGTATCATGACGCTCGGCCAGGCCCGGACGCAGCTCACGGCCACGGGGTATCTCGAATCCCGTTGGCAGGCGGCCGTGGGCGCTAAAGTGCCCGGACGGATCTCGAACATTCCCGTCGAAGAAGGGGACAAGGTGAAGGCCGGCGACGTGCTGGCGGAGCTGGAGCATTCGGACCTAGACGCGATGCTGGCGTCGCGCAAGGTTGCGGTGCAGTTGGCCGAGGCGGAGCTTTCCGAGTCGCAGTTCAACCTCGCGCAAGCGGATCGTGATTTGGTTCGCGAGCGTGGCATCTTTCAACAAAACGCCGGCACGCGGGCCTTGCTCGAGCGCGCCGAGACGACGCTGCAAGCGGCGCACGCGATTCAACAAGCGCGGGCCGCCGCCGTCGACGCGGCGAAAAGTGCGATCAATGAAGCCGAGGAAGCGGTTCGCAATATGTTTATTTACGCGCCGTTCGACGGCACCGTCGTGACGAAAGACGCCGAAAAGGGCGAGTCGATCATGCCCGGCGGCATGGGGGCGAGTTCGGGCCGCGGCTCGGTGATCACGCTCGCCAAGCTCGATGAGCTGGAAGTCGACACCGACGTGAAGGAAGACTATCTCGGCCAGCTCCACAAGGGTCAGCCGACGCAGGTGGTGGTCGATGCGGTGCCGGATCACCGCTATCAGGGCCGGCTTCGCGAGATCATTCCGATGGGCGACCGCACCCGCGGCATCGTCAAGGTGAAGGTGTCGGTCCTCGATCCCGACGAGCGGCTGTTTCCGGAGCTAAGCGCGACCGTTCACTTTCTGCCCGACGCCGAAGCGGGCGACGGGGCGCCGAACCAGTCGCTTGAGAAAGGCATCTTCGCACCGGTCGCGGCGATCCAAGGCTCCGACAAGGACCAGTTCGTGTGGGTGCTGGAAAACGACCGAGTCCGCAAAGCGAACGTCGCCACCGTCGGCAAGCCGAACGACGGCCTGATTGCGGTGAAAGGCGCCCTGCTGGGCGGCGAACGAGTGATCGTCGATCCGCCGGCGGATTTGAAATTAGACGATCAAGTGAAGACGGCGGAATAGAAATGGCTTTTTGGAACACTAATCTTCGCTAATCGAATACTAATGAAGTGAGGAGAGATTGGATGGATTGCATTCGCCTCGATCAGCTTCGATTTGTGCAGATTAGTGTTCCAAAAACTCCCGAGGATCGAGGTTCGAGGCGGTGCTTAAGGAGAGGTCATGTCAGATCATGCGGATTCAGTCGTTCAACTGCTGAATGTCAGTAAGGGATTCTTTCGCGAGAAGATTGAAATCCCGGTGCTCACCAATACGACGCTGCACATCCCTCGGGGCGATTTCGTCGCCATTATGGGGCCGTCGGGGTCGGGTAAATCAACGCTGCTGAATTTGTGCGCGGGGCTGGACCGGCCGACGACGGGGCGAGTGATCGTGAACGGGCAGGACTTGGGAGAGCTGTCCGAAGCGCGTCTCTCAAAATGGCGGAGTGAGAACCTGGGGTTCATCTTTCAGATGTACAACCTGATGCCGGTGCTTACCGCCCAGGAGAACGTGGAACTGCCGCTGCTGCTGACGCCACTGTCGAAGTCGGAGCGAAGAAAGCATGCCGCGGCTTCGCTGCGGATTGTCGGGCTTGAAGACCGAGCGGATCACTTGCCGCGGCAGCTTTCCGGCGGTCAAGAGCAGCGCGTCGCCATCGCCCGGGCGCTGGCTAACGACCCCGTGCTGCTGCTGGCCGACGAACCGACGGGCAACCTCGACGCCGCCAGCGCCCTGGAAGTGCTCGACCTGCTCGAATCGCTCAACGCACAGTTCGGCACGACCGTCATCATGGTCACGCACGACCCCAAGGCCGCCCGCCGGGCGAAGCGGCTGTTGCATCTCGAGAAAGGCACGTTTGTGCAGGCCGATCTCGAAGCGTTGGAGGCGACGCGATGAAGTACGTTCCGCTGATTCTTCGCAATGTCAGCCGCAATAAGATCCGCTCGTTGTTTACCGGGGCGTCGATCGCCGTGAGCTTGTTTCTCGTAGTCGTTCTCTATTCTTTGCTCATGGTGCAAGACGAAATGGCGGCCGGCGCCGAACAGTACAATCGCGTCGCGGTGCAGAACGTGCAAGGCCTCACCGGGAACCTGCCGATCGCCTACGTCGATCGCATCCGCAAGCTCTCGGGCGTTCGCAGCGCCATTCCCATGTCGTGGTTCGGCGGCAGATATAGCGACGAAAAAACGACGTTCGCCCAGTTCGGCACCGACCCGCGCTACACGTTCGACGTGTACGAGGACTACAAGGTGCCGCCGGAGCAGCTCAAGGCGTGGCAAGCGGACCGAACTGGCTGCATCGTCGGCTCGCTCATCGCGAAGAATAAGGGCTGGAAGATCGGCGACAAGTTGCCGCTCAAGGGCGACATTTACCCGGTCGACCTCGAACTGACGGTCCGCGGCATCTACGACGGCCCTTCTTCGACCGACCGCGAGATGCTGTGGTTCCACTTCGACTATTTGGACGAGGCGCTCAAAAAGAAGAACTCGCCCATGGCCGGCAACGCGGGCATCGTGATGCTGCGCGCCACTTCCGCCGGCAAAATCCCCGAGCTGATCGAGGACATCGAACGGGCCTTCGCCAGCTCGGATGCGCCGGCGAAGGCCCTTACCGAAAAGCAGTTCGGCCAGCAGTTTATGGAGATGGCGGGCAACGTCCGCGGGTTTATCCGTTACACGTCGATCGCCGTCGTCGTCGCGCTGCTGTGCGTCGCAGCCAATACGATGGCCATGTCGATCCGCGAGCGTACCCGTGAAATCGCGCTGCTCAAAGCGATCGGCTTCTCGCGGTCGACGGTGCTGGGGCTATTCCTCTCCGAATCGGTGCTCATCGGCATGCTGGGCGGGGTGGTCGGGGCGATGAGCGCGAAGCTGCTGTTCGAGCTGGTCGACTTCAGCAAGGCCATGACCGGCATGGGGTGGTTTTACGTTCCCTGGAGTACGACGCTCGCCGGCGTCGGACTGGCGACCGCGATCGGATTGATAAGCGGAATTATTCCCGCATGGCGAGCGGCCCAGATCAGCGTTGTCGACGGGTTGAGGCGAATTGCGTGAGCGGCGAAAAATAGCAACGGCGCGTCGACGTGTGGCGACAACGATCTATACCCCCTCTCCTAACCCCTCGCTTCGAGGGAGGGGGATTTGCGACCGGCAGGCCTGATGGTTCCCATTAAATACAATCTTCGCAGTCTGCGTTCCCGCAAGGTCGGATCGCTGATGACGATCTTTGGCACCGGCATGGTCGTATGGGCGAGCGTCTTCGCGTTTGGACTGCATGCGGGACTGAAGCACACGCTCGACGTGGCGGTCCATCCGCTGGATGTGATCGTGCTTCGCCAGGGTTCCACCAGCGAAACGGTCAGCGGCGTCAGCGAAGCGGCGGCACGCGACATCGTGGCGCTGCCGGGCATCGCGACCAATCGCGACGGCAAGCCGCTTGCGGCGCCGGAGCTAGTGGTGATCGCTTATCTTTCGCGACGCAGCGCCCCCGGCAAAGCGAACGTCTCGGTCCGCGGGGCGATTCCCCTGTCGCGCGAGTTGCGCGAGGGGATGAAGATCGTGCAAGGCCGCGACTTCCGCCCCGGCGTGCGCGAGGCGATCGTCAGCCGGGCGCTCAGCGAGCGTTTCTTGGGGCTGGGGCTCGGTGAAGAGTTTGTCGTTCAGGACAGCAAGTTTACGGTCGTGGGCATCTTCGAAGCCGGCGGCGGGGCGGTGGAATCGGAGATTTGGACCGACCAGCGCGTGCTGGGGCAAGCCACCAATCGCACCGGCGGCATGTCGAGCGTGCAGTTTCGCGCCGCGAGCAAGGACCAGCAGCAGCGACTCATCGCGCGGATTAAAGCCGACGAGCAGATCGCCCTGCAAGCGATCACCGAGGAGCAATACTTCGCGGATCAGGCCGAGCAGGGCAAGCTCATCAAGTACATTGGCAACATGATCGCTATCTTTCTAACGATCGGCGCCATGTTCGCGGTCGCCAATACGATGTACGGCGCCATCGCGTCGCGCGCCCGAGAAATCGGCACGCTGCGGGCGCTGGGCTTCGGACGGTTTAGCATTCTCACGTCGTTTTTATTGGAATCGCTCGTCCTGTGCATCCTGGGCGCCCTGCTAGGATGCCTGGGGGCTCTGGCCCTGGGGGAAATTCGCACCGGTACGATGAATGGCGCGACGTTCGCCGAGGTGGTGTTTTCGTTCAACTTCGGCCCTGAGGTGCTACTTCGCGGAGCGGGGTTGGCGATCGTCATGGGCCTGATCGGCGGATTCATGCCGGCGCTGCGCGCCGTGCGGATGAAGGTGGTGGATGCGCTGCGCGAGGTGTGAGCGCGATCAAGTTCGGTGGCCTTTACTCGGTAGCCTTGCGTCGACTCGTCGCCATCTTAAATCCGCAGTCCGACCGCGGGCGTACGGCAAAGCTCGCCGAGTCGCTGCGGGATGCGCTGGGCAGTCCATTCGAGCTGCGGCTCTTGCAGACGACCGCGCGCGGCGAGGCGACGTCGCTCGCCCGAGATGCGGGCGCGG
>JBGSYU010000391.1:0-4081 GCA_041750715.1 Lacipirellula sp. | reverse complement strand
GCGCGGCGGCTGCGACGCCGACGCAGCGCCGGCGTTGCCGTCGGTCGCTAATTGCGGCGGCGTTACTTCGTAGAGCCGTTCGACTCGTGCCGCTTGAGCCAGTTCCACATGACCGTGCAGCCACCCCGCCAGGGCCGCGGCATTATCTCCGGACTGCAAAATCCACGCTTCCAGTTCGTGCAGCCGCGGCTCGGACAGCGTGCCGTCCAAGTAGTCTTCGGCGAGCGCGTCGATATCGCGGGGGAGCGTCATTGCGGAAGTGATTCCTGAGCTAGGCGGCGGCGGATGCACGCCTCGAGCTTCACGCGCAAGCGGTGCAGCGCCGTTTTGAGCGACACTTGCGTACGTTGGAGTTGAGTTGCAATGTCGGCAATGGTCATCCCCGCACTATATCGCATGTCGACCAATCGACGCTGGTCTTCATCGAGGCTCTGTAGGCAAGCCCGAAGCGCCTCGCGGCGGCCGTCGGAGACGGCAACGGCTTCGAGACCGTCGGCGATCTGTGCCATGACGGTCTCGCCGAACACCAATCGGTCCGATTTGTGGCGGCGGTAGTACATCAGGAGGTGATTGCGAGCGATGCCCAACACCCAGGACCGGAACGGTCGATCGTGATCGTATTTATGAAAGTTCTCGGCGGCGCTGACGGCGACGTCTTGCAGCAAGTCCTCGGCCTTATGAAAGTCGGCGACTCCGGCGAGTAAATGGGCGAAAACGGAGTTGCGGGACTGTTCCCACAACCTCGCCAGGGGCATCCACTGGTTCGCGTCCATGGCCGTTGCAGACCCCTTGGCGGCGGCGCCCCGCCACGACTCGCTGGAAGTCCGATGGGGAAGGCCGTTTGTCAATAGATTTGCGTCTTACGCCAAAAGGTTACACGCGAGCGGCAGGACCGTGGAAAAAATGTGAAGAAAACGCGTAACCATCGGTCCAGCGCTGCAAATAACAAACGCGAGGCAGGAAGTCTGCACCGGTTGCGGGCGGGTTACCAGCCACGCATGATGCGCAATCGCACGCAGGTTTTGGCCGAAGGCCTGTTATCACCGTAGCCTAGGGCAACGCCCTAGGAAGGAAGCCGCCGAGACACCCTTTGGCGGAAGGCCATACTTACCAACCCAACTGCCGCGCCGATAGTCGTTAAAATCCGCGAACGCAAGGAACGAGAGATGGTGCATGTAGGCGCGGGCAAAAAGTCGGGGTTTACTCTGGTCGAACTCTTGGTGGTGATCGCCATCATCGGCGTGTTGGTGGCGCTGTTACTGCCGGCGATCCAGGCGGCGCGCGAGGCGGCCCGCCGGTCGACGTGCCTCAATAACCTGCGGCAAGCGGGCCTAGCGGCACAGAATTATCACGCGGCCCGCGGGCATTTTCCGAAGGCGGCCGGCGTCGTCGGCGCGACGGGCACAAATCTCGGCAGCACGGCCGATCCTTCGGTGTTCTTTCAGCTGCTTCCCTTCATGGAGAAGTCGACGATCTCGAGCCGCTTCGATCCGCAGAAGCGGGTCTCGGAGCAGATGGCGATCTTCCAGCAGCCCGATGCGACGCTCCAGTGCCCGTCGGACGACCCGCAGCAGGTGCTGTTCGCCCTAGGCGGCGACCCCGGCATGGACTGGAAGGGCAACTACGGCATCAACTGGGGGACGTTTCGGTTCACCAATCAATATTACCCGGGCTACAACGTCGTGGCCGAAAGCGGCGGCGGTTTTCCCAACATGCCGGGCGTGGGCGGGGCGGGACCGTTCGAGTTAGTCGCGCCGGCGCTGCGCGAGGCCAAGACGATCTCGATTCGACAGGTCGTCGACGGGACGAGCAACACGCTGCTGTTTATGGAAATGATTGCGGCGCCCTCGGGCTCCTCGGACGCCGACCTCGATCGTCGCGGCCGCTTGTGGACGCCTGCGGCAAGCGCTTATCAACTCTCGACGCTGTTGGTTCCCAACTCATCCCCATGCGGCGGAACGACGGTGGCGCCCGACGACGCCACGGGTTGCGGCGGCGACGTAGGCAGGTGCGTGCATCAACCCGACCTGGGGTTGCCTTGCGAGCGAATCGGCGGCGACTCGCTCGCGGAGGTTGCGTTTTTCACGTTGGGATCGCGGAGCCGGCATCCCGGCGGCGTCCATGTGTGCCTGTGCGATGGATCCGCGCGGTTTATTAACGAATCGATCGAGCTAGCCGCATGGCGTGGAATCGCCAGCCGCAGCGGCGAAGAAACCCCGCAAGGGCTGTAAGCGTTAAATGCGGCCGTACGCTGTCGCCGCTTGGCGACGATTAAAAAAACCCCCCCTAACCCTCCCCTCGAGGGAGGGGATTTAGTTATAAGCAGAAGTGACAACGATGAAGTACAGATTTGCGACGGCAATCCAACAAACATTACTGGCGGCGGCGATCGGACTGGCGGCGATCGGCATGGCCGTCAGCTCCGCGAGCGCCGACAACTTGATCTGGAACGACGGTGCGGCGAACTTCGTCGGCGCGCCGCGATGGTCGTTCAACAATGCCGGCGCCCTGGGGACGACTTCCAATCCCTTTACCCATAACGGCGGCGCCAACACCGTCTATATCGGCAACGGCGGCGCGGTAACGCTCAATACGGCCGGCGCCAATCAGATCTTCGGCGTCCGCGTCGGAACGCAGGCAGGCTTCGCCGACCTCAGCGGCCTCGCCGGCGGGGCCGATTACCGCGGCAACGGCACGCTTCAAGTTTCGGGGGCCACGCCGCTGGCGGTGGTGTTCGTTTCGGGGCCAAACCAAGACGGCGATTTCATCGTCGGCGGCGCTCCGGCGACCCTTGGAACCGTCGCGTGGGATAGCACCCAATCGCTCGTGGTGGACGGCTCTTTTCGCGTCGGGCAGAACGGCACGGGCGTCTTTACGCAAACCGGCGGCACAGTCGTCGGCGGTTTCAATCCGCTGGCCACCGATAACTTTCTTGCGGTCGGTTCGACCGGCGGCACGGGAACCTACCATCTGAATAACGGAACGCTAGAGGCGGGCGACGACGTCAACGGCATCACCGGCTTTGAAGTTCGTCGGGCCTTACGCATTGGTAATGCGGGAGGCTCGACGGGCACGTTCAATCTGGGCGACGGCGTCGGGGCCGCAGGATCGGCGCGAATCGTCACTTACGACGATGTTTTCATCGGCGCTAGCGGCGGCGCCGGCACGCTGAACATCGCGGCCGATGGACGGCTCGACGTGCGGTACGCCGCACTGGCGAACAGTTTCGGGTTAAGCGGGGCCGAAGCGCCGCTGGCCATCGGTTTCGGCGCCGGCAGTGTGGGGAAAATCCGCCAGCAAGGAGGCGTCCTCGATACCGACGGCCTGTTGCAAGTCGGCGTCGGCGCCGGCTCGGGCGCCTATGAAATCGTCGGCCCCGGCGGCTCGATCAACGTCAGGGGGCTCGAGGTCGGCGCCAACGGAACGCTCGATTTCACCTTCAGCGCCGCCGGAACCACGAAGATCACCGTCGAGGGCGGCACAAACCCGACGGCCGACGTCAGTCGCGGCGTCAATCTCTTCAGCGGCGCCAACCTGCAACTCAACAGTCTCAACCTGTACAACTCCAACGGCGCCGTGACGCTCATCGACACGCTCGACCCGGCCGACGAACTCGTGGGGCAATTCCAAGCGCCCTTCACGCAAGGCGCCATGGTGGGGACCAACGCGCTCGGCACGCCGTTCTTTCTTAACTACATCGGCGGCACGAACAATAACGACCTCGTGTTGCAAACCTCGGTGCCCGGCAGCCTGACCGACGGCTTGGTGTGGAACTCCGGCGCCGCCAACTTCACCGCCGGGTTCGCCCGCGGCAACGGCAGCTTTGGCGTGGCGGCGTTCCCGGTCGACCCGTTCGGCGCCGGCGGCACGGAGGACCTGTTCCTGGGCAACAACGGCGTGGCCACGCTGAGCACCAGCGGAACGGCCGATTCCCTCCGCATCGGCAACAACCAGGCCGGCTCGCGTATCGCCGGTCGGCAAGGCAACGGCACGCTCACCGCCACGGGCTCGGCGAGCTTAACGCTCGGCAACGGCGCCGCCCAAGTCGTCAATACGGGCGATCTCACCGTCGGCGAAGGCG
>JBGSYU010000390.1:0-4749 GCA_041750715.1 Lacipirellula sp. | reverse complement strand
GGCGTCGATCTTCATGCCGAGCTTGTCCATCACCTTTTTGCTGGTGAGGACATGCTTGATGCCGGCCTTGGCGATGCATTTGTTCATCACATCGGCCGACACGGTGTAGTTGAGATTGCACGCCACACGACCGGCGAGGGTGAGGGCCGTGTTCACCAACACGGCGCCATTCGACGGCGGCAGCAGCACGCCGACGTATTTTTCGTCCGCCACCGTTTTCGACAGCACCTCGCGCATGAGCAGCCGGCGTAGGATGAACGACCGCATCAGAATCTGGGCGCCGGTGAGCGATTGGCCGCTCGAGTCGGCGATCTTCCAGCGGAACATCGCCTTGCGGCATTTACGGATCATCAGTCGTGGAAGCACCATCACTCGCTGTTTCCTACGCGTTACGGCTTCGGCGCCGAGCGACTGCACCGCGTTACGGATGTCGTAAACGGTTTTCGGCTCGGAGATGGGCGAGCCGAACCAAATCGACACCGACCGCGGGCCAAGCTTGGGCCATCTCCAGAAAAGTTTGCCGCCGCGCAGGCTAAAGATACTCCCCCAGAGTTCGTCGAGATAGACCGGTACGACCGCGGCGTCGGCGCCGCGGAGGATTTCCAGGACGCCGGGCTTGAACGTCTGGAGCTGCCCGCTGTGGCTGATGCGTCCTTCGGGGAAAATGCAGACTAGCTCACCGCGGTTGAGGGCTTCGCGGGCCGTGTCGATCGCCGAGCGGACCGCCTTCGGCCCGCCCCAGATGGGAATGACGCCCATGATGCGTGCAAGGCTGCGCATCCAACGGCTTTCGATCAGATTGCGCGAGACGATGAGGCGCACGGGCCGTGGCGACACCGCGACCAGCAGCAAGCCGTCGAGCCAAGTGACGTGATTGGGCGCAAGCAGCGCCGGGCCTTCTTCCGGCAGATTCGGCCGGCCGTAGACTCGCACTTTATAGAAGGTGTGCGTCAGTAGCCAGGCGATAAAGCGTAATGTCGCCTGCGGAATCAGCACGACGATGTAGATCAGCACCGGGACCGTCAGCAAACCGCAGAGGAAGAAGATTTGTCTCGCGCTAAGGAGTGGATGACCGACGAACTCCGTATACACGTCGCGAACGATCAGAGCCTGCTTCTCGGGGTGCGTTTCGACGATCGTTTCGACGTCGATCGACCTGCCGGCGGCTTGCTCGGTTGTGAACTCTTGCCATAGCGACTTGGCGAGCTCGACGGATTGCGGATCGTCGGCGAATTGGGCAGTGACGTTCTCCAGCGATCCGTCGTGTACCGGCATTCGCATGACGCCGAACGCCAACGCGGCGAGCAGCATGCCGCCGAAGGTGAGCAGATTGCTCGCGGCGAGGACCGACCCGCGGCGGTCCGCCGGGCTGTAGTGCTGCATGTAGGACGCCAGCGGCACATCGAACAACCCGGCCGAGCAGCCGAGCAGGAACAGTAGCCCGCAGGCGGCGACGTAGCTGGCGGTCCATTCGCCGCTGGTGTCGAACAGGCTACCCTCGATCGTGTAGAGCAGAATCGGCACCGCGACGAGACCGAGGGCGCCGAGCGGCAGGATACCCAGCTCCACGCGGCCCTTCGACCAGATGCCTGCCAAGACGCTGCCGATGCCGATGCCGATCACCAGGGCCGCCAACATGGGGGCGACTTGAGTTTGCTTAGCGCCGCCGCTTTCGAACACGAACTGGTCGATGTTCAGATGCGCCAGCGCCGCCAGCGTCCAGAAGAACATGATGCCCATCGCTACGCGGAGCATCGTCCCCGTGTGGGCGAGCGACTTCAGATCGCGCCAGGTCTGCTGCGCCATGTCCCATGGAAATCGGCGAGTGCGGTCGCCAGGCGGCATCCGCGCGATTAGCAGACTGGTCGCCCAGCCGGCGATCGCAATGCTCAGAAGGACGAACGCCGACCACTGCCAGTGGTCTCGACCCTTAGGTCCCGTCGAGTCCGCCAGCCAACTTCCGACGTAGGTCCCCACCATGGTTGAGAACACGGTGGTCAATCCGACCATGCCGTTCGCCGCTGAGATACGGCTAGAATCGACCATTTCCGGAATGCTGCCCAGCTTGGCCGGTCCGAAGAGCGCCGCCTGCGCGCCGGCAAGGCTTAGCACGGCGAGCATGAACCACACCTCACCGTAGAGGATGCCGACGATGGCGAGCGCCATAATCGCCGCTTCGCCGGTCTTGCAGTAGACGATCACCTGCCGCTTGCTGAAGCGGTCGGCCAGATAACCGGCCGGCGCGGCCAATAGGATGTAGGGCGCCACGAAGACGGCGGTGCCCATCGCCAGCAAGCGGCTGACGTTGACGTCGGCGAAATCCTTGCCGATGCCGATCACCAGCCAGCGGAGGATGTTGTCGTTCGTGGCCCCTAAAAGTTGGGTGGCGAGCAGCCCCAGGAAGCTCTTCGACAGCAGCGAGCGGTCGCGCGGCACGACGGCAAGGTGCTTGCTGCCGGAAACGGGAGGGCCGGAATGCATGTCGGAAAGTGCTGTCAGAAACTTCGGGGAGGGTCCGCCTGGGTACAACTACTTTAGCTCAAAAGAGTTCGGGCTGGCAGCGGGGCTTACTGGCGGGGGTGACGCAATGAACCAATGCCGCCCGGAGAGTCGAACCCTGTCACCCTGAGGTACTCCGAAGGGTCCGGCCCGTGCACCGTCGGCTAGATTCTTCGCTCTGCTCAGAATGACTCGATTCGTGCTGATTCCAATTCGCCTTGACGCACCGAACGGGATTGGGTCAACTCCCCACGCTTTCGCCGAAGGCGACGAGCAAACCGCGGAAACGGATTTCCGCGATGCGACTAGACCCGAGCGCTGCGCTCGCGCAGGCCCGGCGTAGACCGCTTAAGCGGTCGACGCCTACGCCAACGCCGCGTGGCACACAGGCAAGGAGGCCTGTACGATGTCGCGCGAACAAACTCTAGGCGTTGCTCTCGACACGCTGTTCTCCGGCGCGTGCCGCACTGGCGTCGAAGGCGCCACCGTTCGCGGCTGCACGACCGATTGGCGAAAGGTCCAACCCGGCGACGCCTTCGTCGCGGTATTGGACGAAACCGCCGACGGACACGACCACGCCGCCCAAGCCGTGAAGCGGGGCGCCGCAGCGGTGATTGCGGAGCAACTGCTCCCGATTTCCGCCGTTCCCGTTTACCACGTCGACGACACTCGCGTCGCGCTCGGCGAGCTTTGTCACGCCCTGGTCGACCACCCTTCGCGCCGGCTGCGCGCGATCGGCGTCGTCGGCACGCAGGGCAAGTCGACCGTCGTTGCCCTGCTCGAATCCATTTACATCGAAGCCGGCCACGACGTCGGCGTCATCAGCACGCTGAAATCCTACGACGGCATGAGCTGCGGCCCAGGCGTCGAGGGCGACCTGTCGCCAGCCGCACTCGCCTCGCGACTCGCTCGCATGGAAGCCGCCGGCTGTAGTCACGCCTTGTTGGAAATTTCGAGCCGAGCCCTGGCGCAAGGCAAGCTCGCCGGCGTTGAGCTCGACACCGTCTGCGGCACGTCGATCGACTCGGCGCGGCTCGATCTCCATCACACGACGCAAAACTATCGCGACGCTCAGCGGCGCGCGCTCGACTATCTCTCGCCCGCCGGGGTGACCGTTCTAAATGCGGACGACCCGGTGAGCTGCCGCTGGCTGAGCGAAGTCGACGGGCCGGCGATCGCTTACGGACTGGGCGAGACGGCTCAAATTACGGCCGAGATCATCGAGCGAAACGCCTGCGAAACCGTGTTCGTGCTCACCGCCGGTTGCGATTCCGCCGCGGTCCGCACGACCATCGTCGGGGACGCCCATGTCTCGAACTGCCTTGCAGCCGCCGCGACCGCGCTGGCGCACGGCATCGACCTGCAAACGATCGCCGCCGGAATCGAACAGGTGACGAAGCTCCCGGCCCGCATGGAGCGGGTCGATTGCGGCCAGGAATTCGCGGTGTTCGTCGACGCCGCCGACACCGCCTGCGGACTTCGCTCAAGCCTACGAACCGCGCGGCAACTGTCGCGTGGCCGCGTGATTTGCGTGCTGGGCGATTCGCTGCCCGCCAATGAAACCGAAGCGACCGTCATCCGCAGCGTCGTCCGGAAGATGGCCGACGTGACGATCGTGACAGACGTTCTCACGGCTAACGACTCTGGGTGGCTTCCGAGCGACGCCTGCGACGCGAAGCTGCAAGTCGCCGCGGACCGTGGCGAAGCGATCGCGTGGGCCATCTCCATGGCGGAGCAGGGCGACGTGGTCGTGATCGCCGGTAGCCGCGTACCGGTTGGATTCAATTTTGGCTCCAGCGAAGTCGCCGATGCCGACGCCGTTCGCGAGATGCTGTATGCGTTGAGTCAGCCGGAGCTGAGGTTGGTCGGCTAAGCCGCGAGCGGCGAGCGGCGCAAGCGTCGATCCTCCTACCTACCGTTTGAACCTGCAAGTCGAGTAAATATGGCACTGCTTGAACCATCGAGTTACCTTTCGTCCGGAACATTCGCGCTCGGGATGCTGCCGTTGGCGTCGGAGCCTGGCGTGCTGCTGACCGCCGGCGGGGCCACGATCTTGCACTCGCCGAATTGCACGCCTGCCGTGGCGGACGCGGCCCTGAAGTCGCTGCGAGGATTCAGGGCCGCCGGTCGCCGCATCGCTTGGTGCAATCCGACGGAACTGTCGCGAACGCCGCGCGTCGACCTCGCGGCGTGGGGTCGCAAGTTCGTCGAGCTGGGCGGCGCCCAGATGCTCGTGGTCTCTGGCCTGGG
>JBGSYU010000389.1:0-4049 GCA_041750715.1 Lacipirellula sp. | reverse complement strand
GTGCTGGCAGACGTTCGGCCGTGCATCGTCGGGCGACAACATGTCGCTCTTCTCATCGTTTCCATATCGCCAGGTTAGCCGGGGCTCCTCAATGTGAGCCAGCGCGGGATGGTTGCCCAGTAATTGGCCAAGCAGCGTCGTACCCGACCGCGGAGCGCCGACGACGACGATCGGTCGATGCAACGCATCGTCGTAATTGCTAGTCATGTTTGCGAGCAGGTCGTAGTGGCGCCATTAGTGCTGGTAGTTGTATCGATTCTCAGACAGCTTCATCATGGCCACGCACGGTTTAGTCCGTCCACAAACCTTGCCAATCTTTAACTTCGCAAATAGAATCGAGGGGTCCGAACATGCGGATAATCCGCTTTAGACCGCTCCGGACGGGTCAATCTTCGGCGTCACGCCTGGCCCGCCCCGAATTGCGAATGGGTTTTCGGATCGGACCGGAATAGTCGCCCCTGACGACGTTAGCCAGCAGAGACGACATGGCCCGATTTCTCAAGCCCCTCATCCTGATCATCGTCTGCATTCAGACTGGAACGCTGGCGGTGGGCGTTGCGTTCTGCGCGGGTAGTTCCGCTACCTATCATATCGGCAATAGTCTTACATACGATATGGCGCCGTTTAGCTTCGACGAGTTCGCCGCGCAGCGCGGCCTCACGCATACGGCTGGTTATCACATTCGTAGTTCGTCATCGCTCCTTGACATTATGACGAATCCAGACTCGCTCAGCGCGACGCCGCCGGAGCCGTTCGGCAACTTCGTTAATGCGCTTCCCAATTTCAAATGGAACGCCGTCACGATCCAGCCTCATACCGGCATGGGCTCGACCATGGCGACGGACGTCGACGCGATCCTGTCGTTAATCAACTCCGCCAGGTCCAATCCTGAGAATCTTAATACCAGATTCTATATTTACTCGACGTGGCCCACACTCGGCAGGTACCAGGAAAAGTGGACGGCGTCGGTGATCGACGCGCCGTCGACGCCCAGCACGCGTTCCAGGGAGTACTTTTCTCATCTGCTTAATCGAGTCCGCGCGGAGACGGACGCCACCGTGCTCATGGTTCCCGTGGGCGATGTGCTCAATGAACTCGATATTCGCCTGGCCGCGGGATTGGTGCCGGGGTACACCGGCGTGCATTCTTTTTACCGCGATGGGCAGCATATGAAAGGCGGCCTAGGCGGCTACACGGCGGCCCTGACGGCATTCGCCACGATTCGCGGGCAAGAGCCGCTGGGGCTGGTCAAGCCGGTGGGCGTGTTGCCCTTCGACAATGATCCGTTTAACGCGGAGCTCATTTACGCCGCGATCAACGATGCCGTGCACGACGTCGTCGGCACGCACCCATTCTCGGGCGTGCAGTTTCCCGACCCTCCCCGTGCTGACTTCGACCAAAGCGGCGTGGTCGACCAAGCCGACTTGGCGCTGCTGCAAGCCTCGTTGGGCAAATCGGCGATTGCGGACGTTAACGGCGACGGCAATGTGAACGGGCAAGACTTCCTGACGTGGCAAAATCAGCTAGGCTACAATTCTCGCAAGACCGCCAACTTCGATTCCTCCGACGTGAATCAGGATGGTATCACGGACTCCATCGACCTCGCAATTTGGCGGGGATCATTTAGCGTCAATGGGGGATACGACCTGAATGATGACGGAGATACCGACGGCCACGACTTTCTCGAATGGCAGCGGAGCGTAACGCAAGTGAACGCCGCGGACTTCAATCGAGATTACGTCGTCGATGGCGCGGATCTGGGCATCTTGCGAGCAAACTTTGGCTTCACGAACCGCGCTGACGCTAACCGCGACGGCGTCGTCGACCTGGCCGACTACGCGATATGGCAAGAGGAAGAGGGTCGCGTCTGGCCGCCTCCCCCTCCATTTCCCGAGGGAGCGGTTCCTGGGGCATTTGCGGTCCCTGAGCCATACGCTGGGATACTTGCGATAACGGCGCTGGGCGTATGGGCCAACATCTCCTGCGCGCGGCGCCAGCGGGGCTAAACCGCCAAAACGCGTTCGGCGACATCCAACGAGCACTTGCTTGCGTATGTACTAAACTAACTCGCCGCTGACGGCGCCGATCGCCTCGCGATCGAGAGCCCGGTACGGTAAAGTCGCTACAATCGTAGAGTCCTTCCCGTCGGCAGTTTTTCGCCGAATTATGCGTGAATGATCGCGCCGGCCAGCGGGTGGTCGCCGGCCGTCTCCCGCGGCAATCGTCACGGACGTTTCAACCTGTCCGCAGTCATCGGCGGACGCTCCGATTTCTTGACCACGCGGGGCGTCGACCGTATCCTGAGAATCGCTGAAGGAATTTGAGCAACTCTCGCCAGCGACGCAATCTGCACGGTGACACGACGTCCGCCAAGTACCGGTCCCATGAGCAACAAGAAGCGGTCCCACGATGCACGACTTGATTCACAGAAGCGTCCACGCTGCCGCGGCCTTTACAGTGGTCGTCATCGCGTTGGTCGCGGCTCCAAGCCGCGCGCAGACGATCACCAAGGGCAGATTGGTCGTCGAGTTGCAGCGCAATTTCCATGTCGCCGGGAATCTGGATCTCTTGGCGCCCGTGCATGCTGAATCGCCGGCCGACGGCACGAACCGCTTGTTCGTGACGACGCAGGGCGGCCGGGTTCGCTTCAAGCAGAAGGATGTCATCAACGGCGCGTTCACCACGTATTTGGATCTCACGACGGCAGGCGGTCTCGCCGATCCGGTGAATCTCACGGGCGCCAACGGGCTGCTGGGAAGCGCGTTCCACCCTGGCTTCGCTGATCCGCTAAGCGCGGGCTTTCGCAAGTTCTACACCTTTCATTCGACGAGCGTTAATCCGAGCGCCACGGTCGATTTCTTCGCGACGAGCGGCGTCACTCACCACAGCATCCTCACGGAATGGTCGGCCTCTGCCGGCAACCCCAACCAGATCGATGTGTCCACCCGCCGCGAAATTTTCCGGGCCCAACACTCGAATAATATTCACTTCGGCGGGATGGTCGACTTCGGCCCCGACGGCTATTTGTACACGGCGATCGGGACTCCATCGGGATCGCTTGCCATTCAGGCGCAGGACGCGACCAAGCATTTCGGCAAGATCCTCAGAATTGATCCGTTAGCCCCGGCGGCGACGCCGGGCAGCACTGACTTAATAAGCGCTAACGGAAAGTATCGCGTGCCGACGACAAATCCGTACGTCGGCGTCTCGGGAATTGACGAGGTTTATGCACTGGGGGTGCGGAATCCCTATCGATTTTCCGTCGATTCCGTATCGGGACTCGTATTCGCCGGCGACGTCGGCGAGGCCTCTCGAGAAGAGGTGTCTGCCTTCGGCAACGGCGCGAACCTAGGATGGCCTCACCGCGAAGGTTTTATCGCGGGTCCCACGGCGCCGCCCGTCCCCGCCCCGTCGTTCTTGAACCCGATCGCCGATTACCCCCACGGAACCGGCGACGGACGTTCGGTCACCGGCGGTTACGTCTACCGCGGCTCGATTCCGGAACTTCAGGGCAAGTACATCTTCGGCGAATTCAGTAATGGCAGCGGCGCGTTCGCGAATCACGCCGGCCGGCTGTTCTGGTTGGATCCGTTCGACGCCAATGGCAACCTCAAAAGCCCTTCTGAGATCAAGATCAACGAGTTTCGACTGGGACTCGCGACGCGGGCCGCGTCGCTGAATACGCCCGCCAATTCCGACGATGTGGACCTGACGCTCTACGGCTTCGGCCTCGACGCGGACGGCGAGATTTACGCCATTGGGTCCGGGGCCCCTGGAAACCGCGGAATCGGCTACAAGATCGTTTCCGCCATCTCGCTCGACGGCGACTTCAACAACGATGGTCGCGTGACCGGCGACGATCTGGCGATTTGGAGATCGAACAACGGGATGACCAACGCCGATTTTGAAGACGGCGATGCGGATGGCGACGGCGACGTCGACGGCTCCGATTTCCTTCGCTGGCAGCGAACACTTGGTCTCGACTTCTCAGAGCCTACGCCGGCGGCCGCCGTGCCGGAACCTGCCGCGCTGGCGACCATGGCGATGGC
>JBGSYU010000388.1:0-18502 GCA_041750715.1 Lacipirellula sp. | reverse complement strand
GCATCGTCATTCCGGAGCCGGCGACCTACGCGCTGGCCGGCATCGGACTGGTGGCTTCGCTACTAGTAAGCCGCCGCCGGTCGTAACGGCAATGGCTTAACTTTACTTCCAACCCAAAACTCCCTAGCGGGGCAGGTTTCTCAAGACCTGCCCCGCTCTTTATACGCTGTCCGCAAAACAGTCACTTCGGGGCGCCTTTCTGCCGCCAACAACGGGTAAATCTGGCGCCAAGCGCTTCGCGGCGAGCGACCTCGCAGCTACATTGATGGGTTGACTCCGTCGCCCCTAAGAAAGCATTGCCGTTGGCGAGCGGGGTTGTATAAGGAGAACGGTTCTTGCCGCGAAAGCAGCGACTTGTCGGTTGGCTCGCCTGCATGTCGGTGGCGATATGCTCTGTCGGCGTGCCGCTCCCCGCGTTCAGCGAGCGCAAGTCGGGGGCCGAGCCCTTTCCCTGTCAGCACTGCGCGTGCGGCTGCAAGGACGCCGACGCCTGCTGGCGGGACTGTTGCTGCTTCACCACCCGGCAGAAGCTGGTCTGGGCCCGCCGCCACGGGGTAACGCCGCCGGCATTCGTCGTCGCCGCCGCGCGCCGCGAGGGCTGTGGCGACAAGGCCGGCGCCCATTCCTGCTGCAAATCGAAGCCACGGGTGAACATGGCTCACGCGACGGTTACGCGACCGTGCTGTGCCCGGCGTGCCGTCGCGACTGCGACTGCGCAAGAGCAAGAAACGCGTCGGCATTCAAGCGACGTCGTCCTGCTGGTCTCCAAACTCCGCTGCGGCGGCATCGGCCTCTCGGTCTCGATGCTTCCCCCCTCGGTCGTCGTGAAGGCGATCGACTTCAAGCCGGTCGCGCCCGAGCTACTTGAGCGCAGTTCGACGGCCGACCTCCTCTACGAGCCGCCGTATCTCGCGGTGGCGGCGCCTCCGCCAGACGCGGCGCGCGTCTAAGCGCCGCACGGCGCCTGCCAACATAAGTGGTTTTTCATCGGGTAACGTTTAGCCCAGGTTGGCGTACTCGCCTACCTGGGTCGCCGCGGCGACAAGAGGTTTCCCGAAATTACGTTCTTACAGTGTACCGCTTCAAAGACACCTCTTGTTTCTTCGCAACTCCGGTAGGCGAGTACGCCACCCGGACTTACCCGCCTCCCGCCACTCTTTCATCTTCAGGAGTTGAAGAATGCGTTTGACGTGTTCAGTTATCGCGGCGGCCGCCGCTTTCGCCGCGAACGTGGCACTCGCCCACGGTCCGCAAATTCAGATCACCAACGACGCCAATAAAATCGTCACGCGTATGCTGTTCGCGGAAGAAAGCTACGCCGGCGAAATCACAGGTCCCAAGTCCGTTTACGTCATGCCGCTGTTGGACTTCGTCGGCGTCTCCTTCGCACGACCCAACAACGTCGATTTCAATTCGCCCGGATTCCCCAAGTATTTTTCCGGCCCGGGCGTCGCTTACGGAGCGCAGTACGATGCAACCAGCAACCCGGCGCCTTTCGAGGTCGGTATGAGGTTCGGCCTGACGCTGCTCGACTCGCTCAAGACATGGGACGGCGCCGCCTTCGTCGACGCCGGCGCCGCAGAGATGCGAGCCTTCACAGGCGCGAACGTTAACCTGCCAACGGCCACGGCCACTTCAGGCACGGCCGCCATCCTGCAGACGAGTCCCGTCGCATTTTCCGGCACGCATCCTAAGGAAGCGCATGCGACGATTCGCTACAACTTCGCGGGCGACGGCGCTACGCCGTCGAGTGCGCCCAGCGGCGTCTACCTGCTGCGACTTCAATTGAGCAGCACGCAAGCCGGGTTGGCGCCATCGGACCCGTACTTCTTCGTATTGAACAAGCACGCCGACGCCGACGTGGCAGCCGCCGTCGCTTCGTTGGGTTTCGACGCCAGGTTGGTGCAAACGCTCGTCCCGGAACCGGGCGCAGCGTTGCTCGGTTGCCTAAGTTTGGCGGCGCTTGCGGCCGCCCGCCGACGCCTGGGTAAAAAAGAGCGAGCATGAAACGTCGTTGCGCATTTACGTTGGTCGAGCTCCTGGTGGTGATTGCCATCATCGGGGTGCTCGTCGCACTACTCTTGCCTGCGGTGCAGAGCGCGCGGGAAGCCGCGCGCTCGTCGCAGTGCAAGAGCCAACTGCGGCAACTAGCGCTGGCGACGTTGCAATACTGCGATACGCACGAAGGCGAATTCCCCAACGATTGGCATGTCGCCAGCGGCCAGGCAAGTTGGATCTACACGCTGGCGCCATTCGTCGAAAACGTGGATGCGCTCCGCATATGCCCGACTGACCCGCTTGCCGATGAGCGCTTGAAAGTTCGGGCGAGCAGTTACGTCATCAACAACTATCTCACCGCCGGCGCCCTGCAAGCCGTGCATAACCTGCGGCAAGTCGAGTCGACTCACCGCACGATGCTCGGATTTGAGATCGCGGACGATTCCCCGCCCGACCCGCAGTACGAGCATTCGCACGCCATTAGTTGGTTTAACGCGGGAAACGTCACCGCAGGAATTGTGCTCGTGAAAATTGAACGTGAGATTCAGATCAACCGGCACTTTAAAACGTCGAACTACGTGTTTCTGGACGGGCACGTCGAAACCATTCCCGCCGAGCAAATCGAACGATGGGTCGACGAAGAGTTTGACTTTGCACGTCCGCAGTAGACCATCAACAAGCCGAAACGATGAATAACGTGCACCTATCTCTGGCATGCCTCGCGATTACGACGCTTGGGCAGCCGTCGCAAAGTCTCGGCCATGGAACCCCAATTCCCGTCGGGCAAATTGGCGGCAAGCTCGTAGTTAGCGGCGGATTCGCCGACGACCGCGGCTACGCTAGTTGGGTCTTCGCCGATCCCGACGGCGAAGCGGTCTTCATACCGGTGGGAGGCAATCGCCTGTTCACGGACTTGCCGGGGTTCGAAATTGCAGAGGCGGCGATCGGGCAACGGATTTCGTTACAAGTGACGTCGCGGCCCGATTTTACAAAGGCGGCGACGCCTGCGCGATGGCTCTGGTATAGCGATGACGTGACGGGCGCCGTCGTCGACGTGCCGCTCAATCCCCTTTTAGACCTGTCCTCGGCCGTCGGCTTCACGCCTGGAGTCGCGTTCTTCCAGTCTGTGGCGCCTGTAAACTCGACGATCACGTTGATGGAGCAGCAATCCCCAGACCTCGGCGAGCACGATCTGCTGAATTACTTTCTCAACAATGCCAGCGCGGCACTCGGGACCTATGGCTTTTTCGCGCGCCTCACGTCGCTCGACTATCTGCCGTCCGATCCCTTCTTAGTGGCTCTCAATCATGGGCTCGACGCCGAGACGTTTGAGCAAGGAGCCAAGCGGATCAACGCCGCGGCCCGCCTGCCGGGCGACTCCGACGGCGACGAGGACGTGGACGGCGCGGACCTGCTCGTTTGGCAGCGCACGCTCGGCTCGATGACGCTCGTGGCCGCCGACCAATCGTTCAATGGCGTCGTCGATGCGGCCGATCTCTCGATTTGGCGCGACAACTTCGGTCGCGTGTCGCCGACAATCACCGCGACGGTAGCGGCGATCCCCGAACCGACGGCGACAGCGCTCGCAGTCATCGGCAGCGCCCTGCTCGCAGCGGCGTATCGAGGGAAGCTGAAGACCCCTTAGAACGGGCTGTCGTGAATGATCGGATCGACCAACTGTCCGCCCTTGGCGATGCCGTCGCGGGTGGCCAGGGCGTTGAACACACGCGGGTCGACGTTGTCGTGGACGAACCGCACGCCGCCGTCGCAGAAGGCGAAGTGGCACCCGCCGGGATGCTCGCTGCCGAAGGACTCGGCGTAGCTGTTCATCACAAAGTGATCGTACAGATCCATCGGCCCTTCTTCGATGTTAAAGCCGTCGGCGAACGTGGTTCCCAGCACATAGGCCGGCCCCGCCGCGAACAGGCCCTCTTTTTGGCGGTCGATCAACTTCGAGTTCGGCGCCACGCCCCACAATGTTCCGGTGGATATGCGATGCGCCCGTTCGCCGACGGCGAGCGTGTTGGAGAATCCATCCACCAGCTCGCGATCTTCGATCTTCTTGTTGCGCCCGAAGACGCCGTCGAACTTGTCGCGGCACACCTTGCACGTCGGCCGCACGGTGCCGGCGCTGCCGATGTAGCTGGCGCCCGCCATTTGGCAGATCACCTCGTCGGTCTCCCTATGCGGGACGTCGACGAACTGGTGGAACTGGTCGTCGGAGGGGCAAATAAACGCGGGCACGGACTTCATCCGCACGGCGAGCGCACCCACGCCTTCGACCGGAACCGCCGCATCGACAAGCTTGTAGAGCGCGGACTGTTCGATGTACGGAAGCACCCGGGCGCCCCACGACCAGCCGGGGCCGCCATCGTCTAAATCAATCGTCACCGTCGAGGTGTACCCCGCCGGGAGGCACTTGTGGGCGTCGAGGTGATTGTGCAGCGCAAGGCCGATCTGCTTCAGATTGTTACGGCACTGCGTACGGCGCGCCGCTTCGCGCGCGGATTGAACCGCGGGGATAAGCAGGCCGATGAGCACGGCGATAATCGCGATCACCACCAGCAATTCGACCAGGGTGAAGGCGAACGATCGAGCGTTGGAACGACTCATAGGGAGATCCATGCCATGCGGCTCGAAGCACACCTCGCCGTAAGGCGTAAGGGTAGGCGCGGGCTGCGGGAATGTCAAAGCGACTTGCGGGGGGATCGACCGCCTGCCGGACCATTGCAGTTAGCCCCCGGTCACTGAAGTGGTAGTGTCCTAGGACTGTGGTGATGGATTTAGGACCGTCTCGAAAAGCTCATCAAAGCTCCAAACATGCCCGGCCAGTTTGGCCATCATAGCCGCGGTGGGCCGCTTACCCCCGGCCTTGCCCGGCTTGCGGGTCTGCCAGCAGTAATTGTAATAGGCGGCGAACATGCTGAAAGCCGCCTCTAGGTTGGCCAGCTTCTTAGAGAAGCAAAGGGTCAGCCGATTCAGGCGTTTCAGGAACACCCGTTGCGTGCCGTTGAGCCGTTCTACGTGGCTGGTGCATATCGTCCGCTCTTCCCGCTCGCCTATGTTGCGGCGGCCTGTGCGCTTGGTTCCGACCATTTCGCTCGGGGTATAGATCATGTTGGCGTTGCGGTAATCCTTGATGATCGTCCCAAACTTGACGTAAGGACCAAAGGCCAAGTCTACCGCTTCTGGGTAGGCGGCGAATCCGTCCGTGCTGATTTGCACCACGGGCTGATAGCCGCCCGCTGCGAAGGCGTGCGCGTCGCTGGCGTGGGGATTGGGCATTACCAACCGGCGAGCCACGTCCATCATAAACCGGCGGGCGCTGTCGGCAGAGCGCTTCCCGACCATGAAGCTCGGCATGAGCTTGGTAGTTTGGTCGATGCAAGTCCAGAGGTACATATCGCGTTGCTCGCTCGATTCGGCCCGCTCATTGATCGTCAGCCGGGATTGTTTCTTGGCCACGAACGTCCACTGCTCATCGAATTGCAGGTGGTCCAGCTTGAGGCCCCGCATACGCTCATCCAGGAACCGCTGGCAGGCGTTGCCGAATAGGACGATGAGCTTCATTAGGGTGTCGCGGTGGACGCCCGTGGTGCGCTCCGTGGCGCGGATGCTCATGCCTTCGGTCAGCAGGCGTAGGGCAAGCTTGGCGGTCGCTACGTCGATCCGCATATCGCCTAGGGGCTTGGGCGGCTGTTCGTCGCTGAACCGCTTCCCGCACAGGATGCACTTGTACCGCTGGTTGCCGTGGCGGTCTTTTCCGTTCTTGAGTTTCTGATCGTGCCGGCAGTTGGCTATGACCACGGATGCTTCCCTTTGTCGGGAGCCGTCGCCATAATTCAACGGTCAGGTGGAATTGGGCTAAAGCTCGGTTTCATTCGCCCTAGTGAGGCCCGCCAAGGCTTCACTAGGGTTTTTTCTTGCCCTTGCGTGGGCGTCATACTTATTTTATAAACAAGTCATCGGCAGTCGTCAATGACTTGTTTATAAAATAAGTGGATTAGCTATGGCTAAGAAAACGCCCGCCAGCGCGAGCAAAATGGGTCGTCCCGTCAGCCCGGATGGCCGGGCCGTCGTGGTTGCGGTGAGCGTGCCTCAGAAGCTCGCAGCGGCCCTGGACGCCTACGTTGAGGCGAACGGGGTGAGCAAGTCCGCTGCGGTCGCAGAGGCTTTACGGTGGCTCGTGAAGCGCAAGAAGCGCTGAGCGGAGAGAGGGGGTTACGATCCCAGTCGGCGCATACCGACCCCCTACGGCAACTTATAAGGCTGCTGCGCCGCCAAGACGCGGGCCGCTCTCCAGCTAAGGAGCGGCTAAATCGAAAAAGAATGCGGGGCGATTCATGCTGGCGAGGACTTCGCCAGAGTCACTTTGGTTCGCTTAGCCCTTCACAATCTTGTGGTTGGGGTCAAACCAGAGGACATAAAACACCTGCTCATGGTGCGCCCCAAATAGCCGCGCACCACTGCCGGAACGAACACCAGCGATTGCGACTCCTTCATCCAGATTGGGAGGCCGCGAAACCCCTCGCAATTCGCGGTCGTTGTAAGGCGTGTATCCCAGCCCGGTTTTACCGCCATGGGGCTTTCCGCCAGTATTCAGAACATCCTGCCAACTCATTGTGGTCAGCTTGCGCAGGCAATCCTTGTAATGCCTAACTTCGTCTTGGCTGCATTTGCTTAGGCAAAAATCCTTGCCCGGCTGAACGAACGTAAAAGAGACGCTCACCGGTCGATGTATTGCCTTATCTTGCGGAGCCGGCTTGGCGGCGGCTTGCGCCGCAATCGCGATGGTCTTTTTGTCGCGCTTGCTAGTCACGCTTGGAGGCCCTGTCGAAGAATTGCTTCATGGCCTCCTTGGTAATCTCCTTGTTACAGCGCTCGATGGGCGCGACGCCTTTCCTCGCATCAATCCAGGGGGATTCCAAATGCGTCATGTTCCGCAAACTTGTGGCGGAGTGAACCCTGTATGCGGACCACACCGATGCGATAAACTCTCGGTCGTCTGCCGTCAATTTTTGCGGCTTCTGAACGGCGGAAGGCGGAATAGGCTGATCGCCATAGTCAGCGAAATGCTTGTATAGTTCCCTGACCACTGGCCCGTGAGCCCACGCTTCGATTTTGCCAGAGAAAAGTGGTCGGTCCCGCAGCGCCAGGGACCATCCCTGTGAGTAGTACATGAGCTTCTGGAGTCGCATGTGCGTTAAATGCTCAGGTTCTTCTTCCGCAGCCGCCAGCTGAATCAAATAGCGCGCCACTTCTAGGGCGTCAGGCAGCGTGTCTAACTCGACCGACTCATCATCATTTGCCAACGAAGCTGCGTTGGCAACGTTGGGTACAATGAGGTGCGCCGGTACGTTCGACTTGAATACGTCATCGCCCGGTTGAGTTTGTTTACTTGGCATCTGACTTACCCTTTGATTCCCCAAGAATAATTGCATCGACCTCTCGGGGAGATCCGATCACTTTGCCGTCGCTTTGAAGTTCGACTTTGTATCTTCCCGGCTTTGGAAGCTCCAAGCCGTGAACTTGTAATATGAGGTTTTTCCTGACTCCCGGCGTGCATACCATCGGGGCATCAAATTCCCCCTTGAGCAGCGGCTTGCCCCTGCTGTTTGAGAAAACGAAAGAGAACTTATGCTCGCCTGTGCCGCCCAGGATTTGCGTGAATAGACACAACTGAACCGTGGCTGGGTATTCGCCTGGAGCGAAACGATCGAACAGCCCGTAAAGTGTGTACTTCTTCGAGTTGGGATCCCTTGCGATTCCATCACACAGCAAAAACGCGACCAATGTCGGAAGCGTTTTGCGGACGGCAGGTTTCTTCTTAGCCATTTGTTGGCGCGCGGATGGATAAGTCTGGTTATTGGCGCAAACCTAATCCGCTAGATTGTACGCGCACCGCTTGCGCGTATCAAGAAAGATTTTCGCGCGCCAGCGTAGCCCCACCCCGGCTGGCGGGTCAGGCGGGGTACTTACGCGAAGCGGTGAAGTAGAGGATCACCAGGCCCATGGTGCCCCAGAAGCCCATCGCCAGGATAGCCGCACCGAACGCGCGCGGGAAATCCGGGAGCCCCAGCACTATGCAGACGGCCGCGTTGATAAGGCAAATCCAGCCAGCGATTCGGAAAAACGTTCTCAGCATGCTTGTATTCTAGCGACCGCTGCGTTGGTTGGAAGATGCCACCCCCTCATGCTAGCCCCCGACCCGGGCCATCACCACACTGTTAGGACACTACCACTGAAGTTTATGCAGCGCCACACAGCCCGTCCGGGGCTATGATAGCAAGTGAATAGGCTTCAGCGATCGGGGCTGAATCGGCGCAATAGGCGAACCGGGCGCCGGCCCGGTTCGTAGGTAGCATTTACACTGGCGCTCTCCGCAATGGAGCCGCCACGCGAATGAAACCCACCGAGGAAGTCCTACGGCCGATTGGAGTTACGCCATGTCTCGATCGTTGTGGATGAGCGTCGTGTGCCTGCTGGCCGGGCTGGCCGGCGGGGTGTGGTACGCCGAGGGAGGCCGCCCTTGGCAAAACGCTTCGGCCCAGACGACTGCCGTGACGGCGCCGACCGCGGCCACGTCCAACATTTCGCCGCCGCGGCAAGCGGCGCCCATCCCCAGCGATTTGACGCTGGATGAGCTGCGAAACATCAAAGTCTACGAAACCGCCAATCGCAGCGTCGTGAATATCGACACGACGACGGTTCAAGGCGACGGCCTGTTCATGATGCAGCGCGAGGCGGAAGGGTCAGGCTCTGGCGCCGTCATCGACCAGCGCGGGCACATTATCACCAACTACCATGTGATCGACGGTGCGCGCAAGATCGACGTAACGCTCGCCTCGAACGCCACCTATCCGGCCGAACTGGTCGGCGGAGACAAGGAGCACGACATCGCCGTGCTGAAGATCGACGCCCCGGCGGAAGAATTGTTTCCCTTGGCCCTGGGCCGGTCCGACAATCTCCGCGTCGGTCAGCGGGTGTACGCCCTGGGCAATCCCTTTGGATGGGACGGCACGATGACGACCGGCAGCATTTCGAGTCTGAATCGCGACCTTCCCAGCCGCGTTCAAGGCCGGCTGATGCAGGCGCTCATTCAGACCGACGCGGCGATGAACCCCGGCAACTCGGGCGGACCGTTGCTCGATAGCAACGCCCGAATGATCGGCATGTGCGTGGCGATCGCCAGTCGCACGGGCCAGAACACGGGTATTGGGTTCGGCATTCCCATCGACCGCATCAAGGCGATCATCCCCGAGCTGATCGACCACGGTCATGTGGTACGGGCGGACATCGGCATTTCGCACGTCATGGAAACGGAGATGGGGCTGGTGATAGCACGCCTGGCGCCCGAGGGGCCGGCGGCTAAGGCGGGTCTACAGGGGTTCAAGGTGGTCAATCGGCAGCGGCAGTTCGGCGGGCTCGCGTACAACGATCGGGGAATCGACCGCTCGCAAGCCGATCGGATCCTCGCCGTCGACGGCGAGCGGATGCGAAGCGGCGTGCAGTTTCGCGACAAGATTTGGGAGCGCCGGCCCGGGGAAGTCGTGAAGCTGGCGATCGTGCGGCAGGGCCGGCAACTGGATGTGCCCGTCACACTGGGTAGCGATTAGGCGTGCGAAAAAATAAATTTCCTAAATCTTAAACTGGCGAGATTGGGAAGCCCCGGGGTTTTAGGCACTGTTAAGACGGCGTACCGCATTGAGGGCGCAATCGCGTTGCTCACAACGACTTCTTGGTCCTTGTCGAGCCTCGGTCTGGCCTACGGCAAATGGCAGGCCAGTTGCGGCGGGAACCTGCGGCATGCTTGGCGGGCACTTGTCATCGCTAACGACGCGGCTAGAGTCGCATGACGGAGTTTTGGAACGGTCGGGCCGATGAGTCGCCGACCCGCGGCCGCTTTCACCAAGTTTTCTGTTTTCCCACCTGGCAGTTGCTTGAACAGGCAAGGACGCCCCAGCGCTCCTCCTTCGCCTCGTCTCAAGACGCCTGTCGCACTGATGCGAATATCTCGCGGTCGCAATTGACGCATGTGTCGTGCGTCGGAAGCGGCCTCCGTCGGACTACCGCCGCGAGACTTCGCTGCATCACAAGGAGTGTTACGCATGCTTCATTTTCTCGCTATCGCGACGATTGCCGCGTCGAGTTTCGCCGTCACGCCCGCAAAGGTTAAATGGCAGGCCGACTATGGCAAGGCGCTCGCGGCGACGCGGAGCGACCAACGCCCGCTGTTGGTGGTTCTGGATAACCCGGCCGATCCGCAAGCGGCGCTGGACGGCAAGCTGCTGGCCGCCGATGGCGAGCAAGCCGAGTTGCTGAAGTCGTACCGGCTGTGCCGGGTGGACGTGAGCACCGAATACGGCCAAAAGGTGGCCGAGGCATTCGGCGCCACGCAGTTCCCGCACACGGCGATTATCGATAAGACGGGGTCGACGGTGCTGTTCAAGAAGCCGGGGCAAATCGCCGGCGACGAATGGCAATCGACGCTGACGAAGTTTGAGAAAGGCGTGAAGCCGCAAACGGTGTTCTTCCGCGGCAACACGATCCTGGGCGCCCAGTCGTCCCGCGACATCAGCAACTGCCCGAGTTGCCAACGCAAGGCGATGGGACTGTAAATGTAGCTGTAAATGTAGCCGGCCTCTGTGAGGCCGGATGCGGGAGTTATGCATTTTCCAACGCGGCCGGGGTCACAGACCCCGGCTACAACATGCAGACCCCGGCGACAACGAGACGATGCGATCGCCGCGAAGCGGTCGTGCGCAACGCACCTTGATTGACAGCTTTGAGTGAGCGGCCCAAGCCTAGGCTTGGGTCGCTTTTTTTATGCGCGCGCGCCCGCAGCGCTAGCAAGGAGCGAGAAGCCGGCGCTGCACTAACCAGCCACCCGCTCCAGCCCTGCGACGATGTCGAGATCGAGTTGGTCGAACTTGCCCGCCTTAAACTTCTCAAAGGCGATCGCCCCCATCACCGCATTGTCAGTGCATAGCGCCATTGGTGGAATGTGCAATTCAAATCCCTGTGCTGCGGCTAGTTGCTCGAGCCGCTCGCGGAAGGGTCGATTGGCAACGACGCCGCCGCCGACGCAAAGACGCCGGTAGCCCGTGCGCTCCATGGCGAGCTGCGCTTTGCCGATGAGGCAGTCGATGATGGCCCCTTGGGCGCTGGCGGCCATATCCGCGATAAGCTGCGGATCGAGCGTGGCGGCGTCCATTGTCGGTTTGCCGACGCCAAAGAGTTGATAGCGAACGGCCGTCTTCAAGCCGCTAAAGCTAAAGTCCAGCCGCGACGTGTCGTCCAGCAACGGTCGCGGCAGGCGGAACCGCTTGGGGTCGCCCTGTTCCGCAGCGCGTTGTAGGGCGGGCCCGCCGGGGAAACCGAGGCCGAGCATGCTGGCGACCTTATCGAACGCTTCGCCGGCGGCGTCGTCGATCGTCCCGCCCAGCGGCGTGAAATCCAGCGGCGTTTCGCACCGGTAGAGGTTCGAGTGGCCGCCGCTGACGATCAGCCCAACGCACGGAAACACGTCGCGGCCCGCCGCCATCCGACAGGCGTAGATGTGGGCCTGGAGATGGTCGATGGCGATCAACGGCAGGTCGCACGCCAGGCAAAACGTCTTGGCGGCCATGAGGCCCACCAGCAGCGAACCGGCGAGGCCGGGCCGATTGGCCACGGCGATGGCGTCGAGATCCGCAAGCGTGACGCCGCCCTTTTCGAGCGCCTGGTGGATGACGGGGAGGATGCGCTCGACGTGCGCTCGCGAGGCAATCTCCGGCACGACGCCGCCGAACCGCTCGTGGAGCCGATCCTGCGAGGCGACGACCGAGGAGAGAATTTCAAGTTGGTCGGTAATGACCGCCGCGGCGGTTTCGTCGCAGGTCGATTCGATGGTGAGGATTTTGGGCATCGGTAGACAATCCCCCTCCCTTAAAGGGAGGGGCTAGGGGAGGGACTCTCGACCGTTGTTGCCAAACCTTAAATGATGGACCCACGCCGGCGGCACGTTCAGCAGAACGCATTCTTGCTCGATTTGCCACTGCCCGCACACCTGGCTCAGTGCGCTGGTGATGCCCGATAAACGCTCCCGCTCATCGAGGCCGGCGATCAGCGATTTGGCTCTTCTCACGCCGACGTACTCGAAAAAGCTCAGTGTGGCGCCGGCGCCGGCGAGCCGTTGTAAATGATCGAGGATCGACCTCACCGCATTGACCGGAAAGTTATTGAGCGGCAAGCCGGACACGATCGCATCGTAGGGCTGGTCCGTCGGCAACTGTTCGACCGGCATGGGATGGATGCGAACCCGTGCGGCGACGGACCGCCAGCGTTCGTCGTTGGCCAGACGGTCGCGCAGCGCCGCGACGAAACGGTCGTTCAGCTCGACCAAATCTAGCGAGTCACGCGGGCCCAATCGAGCAATGATCCGATCGGTGACCACGCCCGTTCCGGGGCCAACTTCGAGAATTCGTCGCGGCTCGCCGTTGCCGGCGACGTAGCGCGCCAGCGCCCGGCAAAGTCGCGGCCCGCTGGGCAGCACGGCGCCGGTGCTCTCGAACGTGCGGCGGAACTCTTGCCAGAAGAGCCGATAATTTGCGCCGCCGTTTGCCATGTGCCGTATTCTAACGGCCGGCGCGGCAAGCTGGTAGCGAACACACGCGACTGCAATCTAGCCCCGACCAAGCTTGGTCGGGGCTACTGGGCCGCGTAAAGGAAACGTCGGCTCAAAAGTCGTACCACAGCCCGCCGCCGATTTGTTCTTCGAAGTGGTCGAAGAACTCGAACTGGCTCGACTTGCCGTTGTAGTAATGAAAGCCCGCTCGAAACGTCTGCGAGCTGTTGCCACGCCACAGCCAGCCGGCCTGGGCGACGACGTTGCCGCCGTAATCGACTTCCTCGCGAATGTGCCCGTTGATGGCGAGGAACGGCGTGCCCCACGGACCCGTCGGACCCGGCTGGGCCACGTCGACGCCGAATTGAAACGCCCAAGGCTCCGACACGTCGTAGTGAAAGGCCCAGTCCATTTCAGCGTACAGCCGCACCGCCGGCAGCGGGAAGTACGACAGCGCAAGCGTTAGCGAGTCGCGGCTGTAGTTGATCCGCTCCGCCAGCGCCATCTCGCGGATGGCGAACTCGTCGCCCATGTGCGAGCTGAGGTGATAGTACGAGAACTTCGCTTGCCAATTGTCGCGGCCGTAGACCAGCGGAAAGCCGACGCGGAAGTCGGTGGCGTCGAGATCCCAGTCTTCATCGAGGTTGAGCCGCGGAAACGCGGCGCCTTCGATTTGCAGTTCGGCGCCTTGCGGTCGGCCGACGCTTTCGGTTCCATAGCGCAGCAGCGCCGCTCGGCCGCCGACGGAGCCATCGAGAAAGTTCCCGCCCCCATTGCCATCGTGGAACGCCACGCCTGAGAGCCGCGGCTCGTGCACGCCGGCCCAGTACGATTGCCAAATCACGCCTTCCGGCAGGACGCGCCAGAACCAGAAGTCGGGGCTGGTGGGCGGGGCGACCGGCACGTCGACGTACGACATGCCGGGTACGGCTGAGAACGGGAAGGGCGCGGAGTCGCCGTAGCAGGGCATTTCGCAACCGGGAGCTGCGAAGGCGGGTTGTGGAAACATTGCAGCGCCGTCGGTCGGGAGCAGGGCGGCGCGGAGCGGAGGGGCTTCCGCAAGGGCGTCTGGGGGCGGCGACGCGCCGGCTCGCTCGGTGCGGAAGGGTTGCCAGGGCTGGGGCGCAGGCAGCGCGGTTTGCCCCACAAGCGGGCCGGTCGGCGCGAGCATTGCCGCAGCGGCCAGCCCGCACAGCATTCCCTGGTGTAACCTCTTCATGACGGGCGTAGGGTATGGAAACTTGCGACCAGTGCGAAGGCCGACTTCCGGGATGCTAGCGTTCGCCTCGACAGGCCGTTTGGGCGACTTACAATACGGCTTCCGCACGTCTCTCGCTGAATTCACCGTACAGCCACTGCCAAATTGCCATGACGAACGATCCCCTTGCCGTTCTGGGCCGCGTCACTAGCGGCATTTACATCCTCACCCTCGGCGAGGGTGATAAGGCGACCGGCATGCTGGCCAGTTGGGTGATGCAAGCCGGCTTCGAACCGCCCATGGTGACGGTCGCCGTTCGCCAGGGGCGATTTGTCGCCGAGCAGCTAGAGTCTGGCGAGCCGTTCGTGCTGAACGTGGCCGGCGAGCCGCAGAAGCACTGGTTGAAGCATTTCGGCAAGGGGTTTGAACCGGGGGAGCCGGCGTTCGCGGGGCTCGACATTCGACCCGCCGCCAACGGTGCGCCGGTGCTTAGCGAGGCCTTGGGCTACCTGGAGTGCGAACCAACGTCGCACGTCGATTCGGGCGAGCATCGCATCTTTCTGGCCAAAGTCACCGCCGGTGCGCTGACTCGCGATGCGTCGCCCATGGTGCATATCCGCAAGACCGGGGCGCACTACTAAGAAAAGCGTCTGGGGGTTGGGGGCTGGGGAGAAGCCAAATCGTTTCGCATCCTAGTCCCCATCCCCCAGTCCCCACCCCCAGATCCCCAGCCCCATGCCCACCACCGATTTAATCATCGTCGGCGGCGGCATTGTGGGGCTGGCGACGGCGTATCGGTTTCAGCAGCGGTTTCCCGGGCGAAGTTGCCGCGTCGTCGAAAAGGAAACTGAGATCGCTGCGCATCAAACGGGCCGCAACTCGGGCGTGTTGCACTCGGGCATCTACTACAAACCCGGTTCGCTCAAGGCCAAGAATTGCCGCGAGGGGAAGCTCGCGATGCAGCAGTTTTGCGAGGCCGAGGGCGTGCCGTTCGACATCTGCGGCAAGGTGATCGTCGCCACCGAAGCGGAGGAAATTCCCAGGCTCGCGAACATTCTGGAGCGGGGGCGCGCGAACGGCGTCGCCTGCGAGATGATCGGCCGCGAGCGGCTGGCCGAATTGGAACCGCACGCGGCCGGCTTGCAGGCCGTCCATGTGCCGGAGGCGGGCATCGTCGACTACCGGCAGGTGTGCGAGCGACTGGCGGCGCGCATCCGCGCAGCGGACGGCGAGATCACCCTCGGCGCCCGCGTCGTCGGTTTCGCCAATGACGCCATGGAAACGATCGTGCAAACGACGGCGGGCGACTTTGCGGCTCGGCAAATCGTCAATTGCGCCGGCCTGCATAGCGATCGCGTCGCAAAGTTGAGCGGCGAAATACCCTCGGTGAAGATCGTGCCGTTCCGCGGGGAGTATTTCGACTTGCGACCCGAAGCCGTGCCCCTGGTCCGGAATCTGATTTACCCTGTGCCAGATCCGGCATTCCCGTTTCTGGGCGTGCATTTCACGCGATCGATTGGCGGCGGCGTGGAGTGCGGCCCCAACGCCGTGCTGGCGCTAGCTCGCGAAGGGTATACGAAGACGACGCTCAACGTTCGCGACCTGGCCGAATCGTTAAGCTATCCCGGCTTCCTGCGACTGGCGGCGAAGTATTGGCGGATGGGCGCCAGCGAAATGTGGCGGAGCGTGAGCAAGCAGGCATTTGTCCGAGCGCTCCAGCGACTGGTCCCAGAGATTCGTACCGAGCATTTAGTGCCCGCCCCAGCGGGAGTGCGCGCACAGGCTCTCGCTCGCGATGGCTCCTTGGTAGACGACTTTTTGATCGAAGAGCACGGCCGCGTCGTGAACGTACTCAACGCCCCGTCCCCAGCCGCCACCTCGGCGCTAACGATCGGCCAGTCGATTGTGGAGCGGCTAGCGTAGTTCAATTCAGGTAGCCCCCGGTCACTGACCGGGGGCTAACTGGCGCTCAATCTGCACCGGTTTTGCGGTGGCCTCGTTTGGGCACGAACCCGATGGCGAACGTCGCCGCCATCAGGCCCCAGAATATCCAGAACGCGGCAGTCGTCGGCGTATGGAAATCGACGCGATGGGGATGTTCCTCCGAATTGAATCCCCAATCGATCAACAGCTTGCCGCCGATTACCAGCACCAGTAAGTAAGCGGCTGTTGAAAACCGGGGGAACCGCTCCAGGAGCTTGATGAAAATCACCGCCGCGAACCGCATTAAAATCACGCCCAGCAAACCGCCTGCGATGATGACCCAGAGCTTCGGGTGAAGGGCGTCTTTAGGCGTCCCGGGCGGCGCGCTTCCCACCACGCCGATCGCCGCCAGGATCGAATCCACCGCAAAGGCGACGTCCGTCAACTCGATGACCAGCACGGTGGGCCAAAACTTGGCGAATTTCGCGCCGCTTCTCTTGTGCCCCGGAACGGGCAGCGGCGCACGCTGCTGGATCTCAGACTCCTCTTCAGTTTCCGTGAGCGGCTCGCCAGTCCGTTCGTGTACCAACATCGGTTCGCCCAATGCCGTGAAGTGGACTTCGCCATCGTCCTCGTGCCGCTCGAAGAGCAGGTGTTTCACGGCGATGTACACCAAATACCCGCCGCCGAGGAGCTTCACGAAGCGCCACTTGAGCAGCAGCGCCGCCATAAACACCGCGATGAAACGAAAGACGAACGCCCCGATCAGCCCGTAGGTAAGCGCCTTCCGCTGCTGTTCTTTGGGGAGCCGCTTGGCCAGCAGCCCCAGGACGAGTGCGTTGTCGATCGACAGGGCGCCCTCCAAGAGCACCAACAGGCCGATCATGCCCAGGTCGCCCCAATCGAGCGTCTGTCCGAAGAATTCGATCGCGGCGAGCATGTCGGGTCCAAGTCGGAAGTAGGATTGAAATCGCCTCGGGGATCAGAGGCGAAACGCATTATCCAAGGCACGGCGCCGCGGGGGAAGGCCACCGAGGAGGGACGAAATGCTGTGGCCGGCCTCTGTGAGGCCGGCGTAGAGCTGTGGCTGGCCTCTGTGAGGCCGGCGTTTTGCGAGGGCGCCGGGGTCGCAGACCCCCGGCTACAAGCGTGCCGATTGTGCCGCTTGCGTCGATGGCGCCGCCAACCACCGAATCGTTCTCCGGGCTTCCGACAGGCCCCGCTGCGTTTCGACCCTGCCCAAGCTTAAACTCGCGACTTTCTTGTAGCGACCTGCGTTCCGCCAGCTTAAACTGATAGTGCCAGGGGTCTTAGGCTCCTTGGCCGGCCCGCGCTTCATGCGCTCTGGCCGGCGACGCCGCCTTACGCGCCGCGACATAGGATTTTGGGTTTGGCAAGGTCACGGACGGCGGGGGTTTGAGACAATGAATTGGCAATGACTGCGCGGGCGCGGTCGCCGCATCGGAACACGGCGAGGCACGACGCAGAAGGTACTTTTGGGGGAGTCTTCCCATGCTCACTCGTCATTCCTTCTGGACACTGTTGGTTAGTTTGGCCGCCGCGCTCACCGCGTCGGCCACGGCGGTGGCGGCCGATTCGGCGCGGCTCGACGCCTATCGGCAGGACGGGCAAACGTCCTATGCGCTGAGCCTAACCGCCGACATGCCGAACGAGGAAGTCGAAGCGGTCGACGTCGTGGTACTATTCGACACCTCGGCCAGCCAACAGGGCGCGTATCGCGAGACCGCGCTCGAGTCGCTCAAAACGCTGCTCGCCGGCCTTCGTCCCAGCGATCGAGTTCAGATCGTCGCGGTGGATCTCAATTCCAAGCCGTTGACCAAGGACTTCGCAAGCCCTCAAGATCCGGCGATCGCCGCCGCGGTTACGGCGCTGAACCAACAACCCCCGCTGGGAACGACCGACTTGGGCGCCGCGCTCGAGTCGGCCGTGCAGCAGTTCGAGCAAGCCGGCTCGGCCAACCGCTCGATCGTTTACATTGGCGACGGCGTGAGCATGGCGAACCTGCTCGACGCTCCAACGCTCACGCCCATCGTCGCCAAGCTCCATGCGGCGCAGGTGCCGGTGTCGAGCTACGCCGTCGGCCCGAAAATCGACGCGGAGCTTCTCGCCGTGCTGGCCAATCAGACAGGCGGCAACGTGTACATTAGCGAAGCCATGGTCTGGCAAGATGAAGCCGCCGGGATAACCGACGCCCGCGCCCGCGAAGAAAACACTCGAAATGCCCAAGTTGCCGGCAAAAATCTCGCCTCCTGGTCGCGCACCGCCGTGGTGTGGGCGAGCCAGGCGCAGTTTCCCGATGTGCTGGGACAGGTTTATCCAACGGCGTTCCCGCCAATTCGGGCGGATCGCGACACGATTCTGCTGGGCCGCACGCCGGCCGAGTTGAACGCACCCGTCGCCTTCGCTGTGAGGGCCGCCGGCGCTGATGGAAAGCCCGTCGAGCTCGCCTGGACAGCCGATGTGGAATTGGGCGGACCCGATCAGGCGTATTTGGTCTCGTTGGTCGATGGCGCCAGCCGGGACGGCGGCATTACGCTGCCGACCGTCGGCGGCGCCGGACTCGCCGAGATGGCCCGCATGAAAGGCGCCCAATCGGACGAGCTCACGATGCTCGCGCAGCGAGCCATCGCGAATGGCGACAAAGCCGGCGCCCTGCAGATCGTGCAGACGGTGTTGCAGACCGATCCCGGAAACGTCCAGGCCCGCACAGTGCAGAGCGCGCTGAATGGCGCCACGGCCGATCTCCCGCCGGCCGA
>JBGSYU010000387.1:0-5269 GCA_041750715.1 Lacipirellula sp. | reverse complement strand
ATCGGCCGCGGCCAGCGCGAGTTGATCATCGGCGACCGCAAGACCGGTAAGACGGCGATCGCGCTGGACGCGATCATCAACCAGCGCGATTCGGGCGTAAAGTGCTTTTACGTCGCCGTGGGCCAGAAGGAATCGACCGTCGCCGGCGTTATTGAAGTGCTTCGCAACACCGGCGCCATGGACTACACGACGGTGATCGTCGCCGGCGCCAGCGCCCCTGCCCCGTTGCAATACGTGGCGCCCTACGCCGGCACCGCCATGGCCGAGCACTACATGTTTGGCGGCGGCCACGCCCTGATCGTATACGACGACCTGTCGAAGCAAGCCGTCGCCTACCGGCAACTGTCGCTGCTCATGCGGAGGCCGCCGGGTCGCGAGGCGTATCCGGGCGACGTGTTTTACGCCCACAGCCGCCTGCTGGAGCGCTCGGCCAAGCTGAGCGACGCACTCGGCGCCGGCTCGATCACCTCGCTGCCGATTATCGAAACGCTCGAAGGCGAAGTGTCGGCGTACATCCCGACGAACGTGATTTCGATCACCGACGGCCAGATTTATTTGCAGCCCGACTTGTTCTTCTCCGGCATCAAGCCGGCCATGAACGTGGGCATCTCGGTGTCCCGCGTCGGCGGCGCAGCTCAGATTAAGGCGATGAAGAAGGTCGCCGGCGGTTTGCGGCTCAACCTGGCCGCGTTCCGCGAACTGGAAGCGTTCGCGCAGCTTGGCACCGAACTCGACCCGGCCACTCAGGCGCGGCTTGATCGCGGCTACCGGCTGGTCGAGCTGCTAAAGCAGGGCGTGTACAACCCGCTGAACGTGTTCGACGAAGTGCTCGTGATTTTCGCGGGCACCCGCGGTTACCTCGATCGCGTTCCCGTCAATCGCGTGCAAGAGTGGGAAAAGAAGTTTCTCACGTTCGTGCGCGACCAGAAGTCCGAGATCCGCAAAGCCATGGAAACGGAGAAGGATCTCAGCGACAGTATCATTCAGCAGATGGACGCCGCCATTAAGGAATTTAACGCGCAGCACGACTTCATTCCCGTTGAAGACGAAGCCGGCGTGTTGGTATAAGCCTTAACTCTGCCGGTAGCCGCGGGCTAACAGCCCGCCGGCGCGGTGGAGAACGGCTTGCAAGTAAATTGAGTCAAACGTAACTCCCCGGCGGGCTGTTAGCCCGCGGCTACAACCGCGTGAAGCCCGAAGCTCGATATGGCCAATCCCAGAGCCCTCGACAAACGCCGCAAGTCGATTAAGAATATCCGCAAGATCACGCGGACGATGGAGTTGATCGCCACTGCGCGGTTCAAGAAGGCGATGGACCGGGCCTCGGCCGCGACTTCCTACACGCAGCGAATAACGCAACTGGTGAGCGATCTGACGAACACCGGCCTCGAGGTGAGCCATCCGCTGCTCGAGCAGCGCGACGAAATCGAGAAAGCCACGCTCTTGGTACTGACGGCGAACCGAGGCCTGTGCGGCGGATTCAACGGCAACCTGATTCGCGCGGCGCTCGTGCGATGGAAGGAATTGGGCGCCGAGGTACCCGAGCGCCGTTTGGAGATCGCCGGCAAGCGAGGCATTGCGGGCTTCAAGTTCCGCGGGCAAGAGCCTGATGTCCCTTTCACGCATTTCGAGGATAAGCCGACGTTTGACGAAGTCGACGTCATCGCGAGCCGATACCTGGACGAATACCTGACCGGCAAGCTTGATCGCCTCGACGTCGTGTATATGAAGTTCGAAAGCATCGGCCGCCAGCGGGTCGCCGTCGAAACCCTTCTGCCGCTGGGCTCGCTAGCCTCCGGTTCTGCGGAGGAGGCGGACACGGGAGTGCAAACGCAGTACGAATTCCTCCCGTCGCCCGCCAGTATTTTGGAAGAAGTCGTGCCGACCAGCTTCAAGGTGCGGCTGTTTAAGTGCTTTCTCGACACCGCCGTGAGCGAGCAAATCGCTCGCATGGTGGCGATGAAGAGCGCCACGGAAAACGCCGGCGAGCTGATTAAGCACCTCAGCATGCAATACAACCGCGCCCGCCAAGGCCGGATCACCAGCGAGCTGATGGATCTGATTGGCGGCGTTGAGGCGCTTAAGTAAATCAAATGACGAATGACGAAATCCGAATGACGAATGACGAAGAGCGGCTGTTCGCCGTCCTCCATGTATTTCCTTCGTCATTCGTCATTCGTGCTTCGTCGTTCAAGAACCACATTGAATATTCAATCGCATACGGTAACTGACTATGTCCACCGCAACCGCCACGAACGTCGGCCATATCACCCAAGTCATCGGCTCCACGTTCGACGTGGAGTTCCCTGAAGACCAGCTTCCGTCGATCTTCAACGCCGTGAAGATTCAGTCCGAGAACAAGGGCGTGAAGATCAACCTCACCGGCGAGGTGCAGCAGCAACTTGGCGGCGGCCGCGTTCGCTGCGTCGCGCTGGGCAGCACCGACGGCCTCATTCGCGGACAGGAGTGCATCGACACCGGCGGTCCCGTCATGGTTCCCGTCGGCGAGGCAACGTTGGGCCGCGTGTTCAACGTCATTGGCGAGGCGGTCGATGGCCGCGGTCCAGTGAACGCCGAAGAGCGGTGGCCGATCCACCGCGATTCGCCGCCATTGCAGGATCTGTCGACCAAGACGGAGCTCTTCGAGACGGGTATCAAAGTCATCGACCTGCTGACGCCGTTCGTCCGCGGCGGCAAGGCCGGACTGTTCGGCGGCGCCGGTCTGGGGAAGACGGTCATCCTCACCGAACTCATCGCCCGCATCGCGAGTGCCCACGGCGGTTATTCGGTGTTCGCCGGCGTCGGCGAGCGGACCCGCGAGGGGACCGACCTGTGGCTCGAAATGCAAGAAGCCAAGATCGGCGACACGGGTCGCAGCGTCATCGACCAGACCTGCATGGTGTTCGGCCAGATGAACGAGCCGCCCGGCGCCCGCCTGCGAGTCGCTTTGACGGCCCTCACCATGGCTGAGTATTTTCGAGATAAGACCGGCGCCGACACATTGCTGTTCGTAGACAACATCTTCCGGTTCTCGCAAGCGGGCAGCGAGGTGTCCGCGCTGTTGGGGCGTATGCCTTCGGCAGTGGGTTACCAGCCGACGCTGGCCAGTGAGATGGGCGCGCTGCAAGAACGCATCGCGTCGACCAGCAAGGGCGCCATCACTTCGGTGCAAGCCGTGTACGTGCCGGCCGACGATCCGACCGACCCGGCGCCCGCGACCGCGTTCGGCCAGCTCGACGCGTTCCTGTATCTCGAACGGTCGATTTCCGAAAAGGGCATTTACCCGGCGGTCGATCCGCTGGCCAGCTCCAGCCGCATTCTCGATCCGCAATACGTGGGCGAACGCCACTACAACGTCGCTCGTCGCGTGCAGACGACTTTACAGCGGTACCGCGAACTGCAAGACATCATTGCAATCCTCGGCGTCGACGAACTGAGCGAACAGGATAAGTTGGTGGTGCTTCGCGCCCGCCGCATCGAGCGGTTCCTGTCGCAGCCGTTCCTCGTGGCCGAAGTCTTCACCGGCAAGCCCGGCGAGATTACGCCGCTGGCCGACACGATCCGCAGCTTTGAAGAACTATGCGACGGCAAGTGGGATCATTTGCCCGAAGACGCCTTCATGTACGTCGGCGCCATCGAACAGGCTGAAGAACAGTGGAAAAAGACCCGCAAATAATCGGTGCTCATAATTAGTCGCCCCGTTTAGCCGCGACCCGGCTGGGGAGCGCGCCCCACGAGACCCCTCTCATGCCCGAACAATCGCACACCACGACCTCCGGCTCCGACCTCCGCGTCGTCGTCGTCACCCCCGAGCAAACGGTGCTGGACGTGACGACCGACTTCGTCGCGCTGCCGCTGTTCGACGGCGAGCTTGGCGTCGCCCCGGGCCATGCTCCCATGATCGGCCGCTTGGGCTACGGCGAGCTTCGCATCGGCCGCGCACCTGGCGTTCAGCGATTCTATGTCGACGGCGGGTTCGTGCAGGTCGTCGCTAACGTCGTCTCGGTGCTGACCAATCGGGCGCTTCCCACGGCGCGGCTGGACCCGGGGACGATTGAAGTGGCGATGCGATACGCGCTCACGCAGAGGGCCGCTGGCGACGACCAACTCGCCCGCCGCGAACGCATTCTCGCCCAATCGCGGGCCCAGCTTCACGTCGCTCAGAAATCCAATTAATCGTCGCTCGATCCGCTCGCTGCGTCCCGCCGAGGGCAGTCGGGGTAAACGAGGGTGGGTCGCGGCCGATACTTCACCAGTAAGCCGCTTGCGAACAGCGTGCAAATCAGGGCCGCTGCGCAAGGTTCCGGTACGGCCGCCGTCGGGACGCCGTCACCCAGATTTCGTTGCCAGGTGAGGAAATCGGCGCCGTCGACCAGCGCGCTAGCGTCGAAATTGCCGTCGCTCCAATCGCCGGCCTGGCCGAAATTAGCCCGCCATGCGGCCAGATCGTCGCCATCAACGTCGCCGTCGCGATTGGCGTCGCCCTGGTCAAGTCCGACGACGCCGGCAATGCGTCGAATCCGGCCGTCCTGCTTGCTCAGGATGTAAATATCGCCGTCGGCGCCGATGCCGAACCGCGTATCGGTTCGCGAGTAGCCCTGGTTGTTGTTCTCGTCGCGCAGGAACTGCCGAAAACTCTTCAGCGTGCCATTGTCATTAATCTTCAATTCGACGAACGGAGCCAGGTGACCGCCGCTCAAGTTGTTGACATTCGTGAAGTCGTCGCGCACGACGAGGTCATCGACGTCGGCGGCGTAGATGGGGCCAGGATTGGTCGCGAATTCGGCGAAGAGGTAGACGCCCGTCAGCTCTGGGATTTCCGTTCCGCGGTAGACTCCCCCGCTGGTGACCGCGGAACTGTCGTTGCCGCCGACGTTATCGGGGTTGTGATCGTACTGCGCCACGGGATAAGTGAAGGCGTCGCTCGCGTGCGTCCCCGGCAATGGACTGACGGTGCTGGTGCTGGTGTAGACGTACGTCCCCTCGCGCAGGTCCCATCCGTAGTTTGCGCCTGCCGCGCCGACGTTGATCTCCTCGATATTCCCCTGGCCGATGTCGGCGATATACATGCGGCCGGTCGACGCGTCCCAGTCGAAGGAATGCGGGTTCCGCAGACCGTAGGCCCACGTCTCTTGGACGCGATTGGACTGCGCCGCGAAGGGGTTGTCCGCGGGAATCGTGTAGGGGCTGGCGCCGGAGACTAGCGGATCGATCCGCAGTATCTTGCCGTAGGGTCGTGCTTCCGGCGTGGTGTCGATGTCTTGCGCGA
>JBGSYU010000386.1:0-1686 GCA_041750715.1 Lacipirellula sp. | reverse complement strand
GGGTCTGGGTTCGCTCGGCGCCCTGCCGGTGGGGTTGCTGGTGCTGTCGATCGGCCTGTCGCTCGGCGGGACGACGGGATACGCGATCAACCCGGCGCGCGACCTTGCCCCACGGCTGGCGCACGCCCTGCTGCCCGTGCCGGGAAAAGGCGGAAGCGATTGGGGGTATGCGTGGATTCCCGTCGTCGGGCCGCTGCTGGGCGGGCTGCTGGCGGCGGGGATTTGGATGGCGCTGGTACGGGCGTGAGCCGTTGAGGCTAGACCGCCCTATCGAACAGCGGCAACTGCAATGGCGGCGAGACGTTCACCACCACCGCCGTGGGACGGCACTGCGGCACAGTCTGTTGCGGGCAGTGGTCGCTGGTGGCGACGAAGTATCGCACTTGATGCCAGTTCACGCGCAGCTTGCGGACATCGGCGACCGCGATCGGCTGTTGCCGCCGGGTTTGCAAAATGCGGTCGACGGCACGCTGGCCCAGGCCGGGAATCCGCAGCAGGGCTTCCCGCGGCGCCCGGTTCAGGTCGATGGGGAACTGCTCGCGATGGTCCAGCGCCCACGCGAGCTTCGAGTCGATTTCCAACTCGCGATGCGAGCGATTGAAGGACACCATGGTTAGTCGCCTCACCTTTGCGAAGTCTGCCCAGGGAACTAGCTACGGCCGGGTAGCGATAGTGTCTATATGTACAGTATACGGACAGGATCCCGTGGAATCAAGCGGTCGGCTTCGGGGCTGCGGGCTCGGCCGATAAACGAGAAACCGCCAAGGACGCCAAGAGCGCCAAGTAAAACAAGCCAATGCAACCACGACGGCACGACGGACACGACGAAGAAATGACCAATGACCAAGTCCCAATGACCAATGTAGGAGGCCCGGTTCCAGCTTTGGTCATTGGTGCTTGGTCATTGGTCATTCTGAATTACCGTTGTGTCCGTCGTGGTTCAGTTCCTTGGCATTCTTGGCGTCCTTGGCGGTTCAATTGCCCGCGGCGCCGTATTGATTAGACTGAAGTTCGGGGCAACTTTTCTCACCGGCGCTTATGCAACTCTCTCGCATCGGTCCGATTGCGCTCGAAGAGCCCCTCGGCGGCACAGCCGATAGCAATGTGCTGCGCGGAATTCATCTGGAGCGCAACAAAAGCATGGCGGTAAAGCTGCTGCCGCGGCACATGATTAATCGCCCGATGGGCGGCGACCACTTCGCGGCCGACGTGAAGATGTTGCAGACCCTGGTACACCCGAAAATTGCCCGCGTTTACGGCGGCGCGGTCGACAACGGGCAGCCGTACCTGGCGATGGAACTGGTCGACGGCGAATCGCTGCGCTGTTTGCTCGATCGTCGCGGACGCTTGTCTTGGGAAACTGTGGCCGACGTCGCCGAGGCCATTTGCGAGGCGCTCGACTATGCACATAAATCGAAGCTGGCGCACCAACGGCTCACCCCGTCGCGGGTGATGCTCGTTCCCGGCGGCGGCGTGAAGCTGCTGGGGTTTGATTGCCAGATGACCGACAAGGACGAGGTCGTCGGGCTCCGCTCGCCGATGAGCGTAGCGAACTACCTCTCGCCCGAGGCGTTTCGCGGGAAGCCCTCCGCCGCGCTGCCGACCAGCGATATGTTCAGCTTGGGCGTCATTATCTACGAATGTCTCACCGGCCGCTTGCCGTGGAGCGGCGGCACGCCGGCCGAG
>JBGSYU010000385.1:0-1651 GCA_041750715.1 Lacipirellula sp. | reverse complement strand
CGAGATCGGCGAGAAGATCAAAGGCTCGCTATTGATGGACAGCCTCAGCCAAATCAGCGAGGAGCAAAGCTTCACCGCCATCAGCGAGCCGGAACTGAATCTCGACGCCATCGAAGTGCCCGACGAGGGGCCGATGGTGTTTGAGTTCGATATCGAAGTCCGTCCCGAGTTCGACATGCCCAAGTGGCGTGGCCTGAAAATCGACCGGCCTATACGCGAATTCACCGACGCCGACGTCGACCAAAACCTGGAGCAGATGCTGGCCCGCTACGGTCAACTCGTGCCGCACGAGGGCGAAGCCGCCGCGGGCGACTACGTCACCGTGAATCTCCGCACCAGCCACGACGGCGAGCAACTCGCATTTGAGGAGGAGCGCACGCTACGCATCCGGCCGCAGCTTAGCTTCCTCGACGGCCGCATGGATGGCTTCGACGAGCTGATGGAAGGCGCCAAGAGCGGCGATAAAAAGTCTGGCACGATCGAGCTGACGCAAGACGCGCCCAACGAATCGCTGCGGGGCAAGCAGCTTGCCGTCGAGTTTGAAGTGCTCGACGTGAAGAAGCTCAAGCTGCCCGAGCTGACGCACGAGTTTCTGCAAGAAATGGGCGACTTCGAGTCCGAGGAAAAGATGCGCGAGGCGATACGCGCGAATCTTCAGCGGCAGCTCGATTACGAGCAGCAGCGAAAGGCCCGGCATCAAATCACTGCCGAGCTAACGAAGAAAGCCGACTGGGACCTGCCGCCGGGCCTACTCAAGCGGCAAAGCGTCCGCGAGCTAGAGCGGGCCGTGATGGAACTGCGTCGCGCCGGCTTCAGCGAAGCGGAGATTCGCGCCCGCCAAAACGAACTACGCCAAAACAGCGCGGCATCCACCGCCAAGGCGCTCAAAGAGCACTTCATCCTCGAGCGCATCGCCGAGGAGGAAGAGGTCGCGGCCGAGGAGGGCGATTTCGAGCAGGAAATCTTCCTCATGGCCCTGCAAAGCGGCGAATCCCCCCGCCGCGTTCGCGCCCAAATCGAAAAACGCGGCCTGATGGACGTGCTGCAGAACCAAATCGTCGAACGCAAGGTCCTCGAGCGCGTGCAGGCCGAGGCTAAGTTCAAGGATCTGCCGTACGAACCGACCAAGAACGACGTAGAAGCGATCTCCGTCGCCGCCGGCGGCGACGCCGAGTCCATTCCAGCCGCCGCCGAGGCGGAGCGGCCAGCCGAACAAGAGAAATAGGCCTGGCGTATTAAGGAAACTGGCGCCGCTCTTAAGAGAACGTCGCGTCGCCGCGTCGTAAAGGATTAGAAAGATGGACAGACGACACTTCGACCCCCAGCTTGCCGCCGCGATGCGCGACTACCAACGCCAACGCCAAATGACCCTCGGCGATCTCCTGCTGGAGAATCGCGTCATCTTTCTTCAGGGCGAAATTCACGACGGCAACGCCAACGAACTGGTGATGAAGCTGCTGTACCTGCAAAGCGAAAACCGCCGCAAGGACATCCACTTCTATATCAACTCGCCCGGCGGCAGCGTCACCTCGACGCTGGCGATCTACGACACCATGCAAATGATCTCGCCCGCCGTGGCCACCTACTGCGTCGGCCTCGCGGCCAGCGGCGGGGCCGTGCTGCTCGCCGGCGGCGCCAAGGGCAAGCGGTA
>JBGSYU010000384.1:0-2230 GCA_041750715.1 Lacipirellula sp. | reverse complement strand
TTTTCGACCAGGAAGTTTACGGCCCCGTTGTAGTCGTCCATGGCCGGCCGGGCGCCGCCGGTCGCCGTCACCAGCTCGCGAACCATCACATGGTAGGGCTTGTTCTCCAGGAAGCAGCCTTCCAGGTATTCCGTCATGCCGTGTCGGCTCGTGGTCGACTGCCGATCGGTCACGACCGTGCGGCCGATGAGAATGTTGGTCCATAGCGTCTTCCAGTTCCGCGCGTACTCGGCGACATATTCTTCGCCCAGGAGTTGATCGACCAACTCGGTCCGCTTGGCGCGCGACCGTTTCGCCGTGAACGCGTCGAGCTCATCGACCGTGGGGATGCGCCCGACGAGGTCGAGATACGCCCGCCGACACCACTCGGCATCAGTCGCTGGCCGCGACGGCCGCACGTTGTGCGCTTCCCACCCGGCGCGAATGAGCGCGTTAATCCGCTCAGTCGTCTCGCCGTCGGCGGCATGCGCCCGAGCTTCGACGGCAGAGTCAGACTTGGCCGCCCTTTCCGCCGCGCGCGACGAACGCAGGGAGTAGAACCCAAAAGCCGCGGCGATCAACGCCGCCGCTAAGAATTTCAAACGTCGATTATGCGGAATTTTGCGGAGCCAAGACGCCATCGACATCCCGCCCTTCGAGAAAAGTTAAGCCAGCCGACGAGCGCGGCCGGCGCACGACTCATTCTAACGTTGCGCCGAGCACTCCGCCTAACGTTGCGCCGAGCACTCCGCCCGTGTTCCCGCAGGTCCGACAGGAGAACTGCAAAGTCCCGCGCAGACGGTCATTCTGAGGTACTCCGAAGAATCTGGCCAGACTCGTCGGGGTACCTCAGAGTGACAGCTTTCGGACTTTGCAGTCCTCCTGGCAGGTCCGAAGCAGACTAACCACGAAACACACGAAACATGCGAAAGGGATCGCAGTGCGTTGAGTAAACAATGATCGGCGCGAAGCACCGTCGCGCGTCGATCTCCTTTTCCATTCTCCTAATTTGCTTTCGCGTATTTCGTGTATTTCGTGGTTATCCCGTCTTTGGAGGCGTGTAGCAAAAAGCCTCATGTGTTCGATTTTGCTACACTCAAATAGAACAGGCGAGACTGGGAACGCCTCTTAATGCTTCCCAGCCTCGCCTGCCTGTGGGGATCCGTGAGCAACTTAATCGGCCGTTAGCGGGGAGCGCTTCAGCCGATGCAAGTTGTTATGGTGTAACGCTTACGGACCTCCAAACGTGCCTCGTTCTCGCCGGCCCCAGCAAAACTCTTCTCTGTTTCGGCCCCGGTCAACCGCGTTCCGGCACGATTGATGGCCCCATGCTTGGGTGGCTTGGGCAATTGCGTAGACGCAAGCGGCGTGCCAATGGCAAATCGCGATGCGGCAGGCGTGTTGGCTATCGCAGATCGGCGGCTAGAATGCGACCAATATCTGCTCGCAGTGAGGGAGTCTCCATGCACGTCGACCTGGAACCGGAAGAGATTGAAACGCTCCTTGAAGGTCTGGAATACCTGAAGATCAGGATCGCGTATGTAAAGGGCGCCACCTACGCGGAGAAAACCGAAAAGCTCGTTGGGGCCGAGGCGCTGGAGCTTAAGCTACGTCGTGCCGTCTCCGTCAGCTAGTCACCGGCCCGACTCGAGTTTCACGCCATGGCCGACGCCGCCGATCGTTATCCGAAAGTCGCCCAACTAAAAGGGGTCGACGCCCTCCGCGCTCGCCTCGCCGAGCTTGGCTGCACGCTGCCGCTCGACGATACGATCCAAACGGCCGAGCAAGGTTCGCCGTTGGCGGCGCCGCTGGAGGTCGGCGGCCTTTGCGTTGGCAACCTCCCTGAAGCGTCCTCCCTCCCTCCAGCCCCCAGCCCCCAATCCCCAGCCCCCACTTTCATCGTTGGCAACCGCTGGTGCATCCACCCGATGGAGGGCTGGGACGCCAACCGCGACGGGTCGCCCACCGACTTCACGCTGCGGCGGTGGCGGAATTTTGGCCGCAGCGGGGCGAAACTCATCTGGGGCGGCGAGGCGGCGGCCGTGCAGCCCGATGGACGCGCCAATCCCAATCAAACGCTCGCCACGCCCGAGAACCGCGCGGGGCTGGCGGCGCTGCTGCGTGAAGCGCGAGTGGCTCACCAAGAGGCCTTTGGCAGCGACGAAGACCTCGTCGTCGGCCTGCAACTGACCCACTCCGGACGCTTTTGCCGTCCGCACGACAAGCGGCTGGAGCCGCGCATCGCCTACCA
>JBGSYU010000383.1:0-1761 GCA_041750715.1 Lacipirellula sp. | reverse complement strand
TTTGCAAACTCACCCGATAGCTCCGAAGCGCCCAAGACTACATATCCTGTGGTTCCTCGTCGCCATAGCCGCCTTACTGGCGGCGGGTGTTGGGTCGCTCCTACTTTACTCGCGTTACTCATCCAGTGGCCGACTTGCGGCGATCCGCACCGCGGGCGACCCGATCTCCATCGCCGATCTGGCGCCCAAACCAGTTCCCGCCGAAGACAATGCGGCTGTTTATCTCGCCGCCGCCGCCGTGCGTCTCGACTCCTTCGAGAAGGACCAGTATCGTTTCACGCAATCGCCCGAAGGGAAGGCATATCAGGCCGCCTATGACCGCGGCGAGTCGGCGTCGCCGGAACAGATCGCTGCCATGCGGGCGATTCTCGACATTTACTCCGACGTGGATGCCAAGCTTCAGCAGGCGGCCGCGTGCGACGCTTATGCGTCGCCGCTCGACTACTCGCTGCCGCCCGATCGGTTTAGCGCCGCGGCGCTGGATTCATGGACGAACTCGCGTTCGGTAGCCCGGTTCATCACCTGGCAGATGGAAGTCGCTATTGCCGAAGGTCGTACCGAGGACGCCGTGAAGCTCGGCATCCGACTGCTGAAGCTGGCACGAATGTACGGCGCCGAACCGACGATATCCGCGTCGCTGTTCATCTTGGCGGTATACACCGGCGCCGCACCGAGGCTCTACGACTCGCTCGCCTCCGGCGACGTCTCCGCCGATCTTCACCAACAACTCGACGACGAATTGGCGAAGTGCATAAGCTCGCTTGGTTCAGACGCCGCTTTGAAAAGCGAACGAGCCTACAACATCGACGCCGTTAGATCGCAGTTCGGCGCCCTGGCCAACTTACCTATCGGGTGGCCGCCGCGCTCTCAACTTGCCGGCGTCCTCGACTTTTACGATCGAATGTTCTCACAACCGGGCGGCAGCTTCGCAAACCCCAACGGGACCGTCACGATGGACAGTATGCTTGCGCCTGCGCTGCGGGCGTGGTTCGACGCGAAGAATCGCACAGTTGCTACGTTACGCTCGCTGCGGATTTACAACGCGATGCAAGAGTTTGCTGAAACCAACGGTCGCGAAGCGAACGGTCTGGCCAACCTCGCTTTGCCGGCGGGCGACACTGTTGATTCATTTTCGGGCAAGTCGTTGATTCTGAAGAAGACCGACGACGGCTGGCTCGTGTACTCGGTCGGCAGGGATGGCAAGGACGACGGCGGCGATTTTAAGGACTTGAAAGACTACGGCGTCGGACCGCGGAAGCGGGCGAAGTGACGGCAACTTCCATTTAGCCCCCGGTCACTGACCGGGGGCTAAGTGCGTCGAGGGCGGCGGCGATCGCCGGCGCGCCTTGCACCGGCTCGCGGCAAGTAAATCCCTCGCAGACGTACAGAATCGGCGCCCCGTCGGCAACCGATTTCCCGTCGAGCAAGTCCTTCAGCAACGCTGGCGGCTTAGCGCCCTGTCCATCCGCCCCCGCCAACACCTTATCCGGCAGAAAGCGGCGGCGAACCTCACGCAGCGCCGCCCTTGTTGATTCCTGCCCCGGGTCTCCGGCCAACACCATTTCATACGTCGGTCCGATCTGAAACTCCAGCGCCAGCAGCATTTGCCCCATCGCGGTCGGCGCCTGCTGCATCAGGCCGGCTGCCGCTCGCAGGGCGCCTTCCGCCGCGGCTGCATACTTATGGTCGCCGGTGAGCTTGCCGAGGCGAACCAGCGCCGTGGCCGCCAGCGCGCTGGCGCTGGGAACGCTGGCGTCGGTC
>JBGSYU010000382.1:0-1855 GCA_041750715.1 Lacipirellula sp. | reverse complement strand
GGCCGGCCATACTGGTCGACGTAGTAGCAATAACCACGGGTATCGCGGTAATATTGGCGACCCTTGGTGAACGCTCCGAGAACGCCGCCGAGCACTGCTCCGGCAACCGCGCCTTCGATCGTGCTGACGCCCGGGATTATTGCCCCGGCAACGGCGCCGGCGGCACCGCCGACGGCTGCTCCGGTCGCGGTGCGGCCGGCGTCGGGATTGTTGTACCCGCTATTGTTGTACCCGCTGTTGTAATACGGATCATTGTATCCGTAAGGATTGGTGGCGCAGCCACTCACGGCGATGCTCGCGGCAAGCGCTGCTGTCATTCCAAGATACTTTTTCATCTGTCCTGTCCTTCCGAAATCTGGCGGTCGATACTCGCCCCTGTGCTGTTTCAGTGCTTGAGAGGGCGTTTCGTTCCCGCATCGATCATTTGCGGGGTCACGTCCGCGCGCGATCCGCGCCAAGATGTGGTCATTCCGCGACACTACGTTAGATGGACGAAAAACCGGGATTCGATTCATGACCGATCGCCGCAGCGACCAGGAAAAGAACATCGCTTTGTTGATCGACGCTGACAATGCGTCGGCCGGGCATCTCGACGAAGTTTTGCTGGTGCTGGGCGAGCTCGGCACGATCAACGTCCGGCGCGCGTACGGCAATTGGGCCAAGACCAGCCTCAAGGGCTGGGAGAAATTGACCGGCCTGCACTCGATCATCCCAATGCAGCAATTCGACGTCGCCAAGGGCAAGGGCGCAACCGACATGCGCCTGATCATCGACGCCATGGACCTGCTCTACCGCGGCAACGTCGACGGCTTCGGGATCATGTCGAGCGACAGCGACTTCCTGCCGCTCGCCCAGCGCATCCGCGAGGAAGGGTTGCCGATCTGGGGATTCGGGACTGCCAAGACCCCGCCCCCGTTCCGCCAGGCCTGCTCGCGCTTCTTCGACGTCGCCGCGCTCGCCCTCGAAGAACAGGAAGAGCTCGAGCAGCCGGCGAGCGCCAAGGGCACCCGGCCCGTCGATTCCGAGCTGCTCCAGGTGCTCGGCGCCGCGTTCAAGGCCTCCAAGCGCGACGAGGAGGGCTTTGCGTCCTTATCCGAACTCGGCCAGCGAGCGAAAGCCGTGTCGAGCTTCGCCGCCCGCAACTACGGCTATACCCGGCTGTCCGACCTGATCCGGGCGGTGCCCAATTTCGAGGTTCGGTCGGGACCCGATGGCGGCTTGCTGGTCAAGCGCCTGCGCTGACACCTTAAACTGTTGTCCAGCCGACACAGCGGCGGTCGATTCTCGCTTTTTTTGACCTTGAGCAAGGAACCCGCCGTCAGGGCGAACGGTTGCTACCCCCAGACGTCACGCACGGGCCCTGACCGAACATGTTTGCAGCTCTCAAGGCCGAAGATTATCTCGACACCGCCATCGAAGCCTTGGCGACCGGCGACGTCTGCAATTCGCTGCTCGATCACCTTCCCGTGCCGATCTACACTACCGACGCCGAGGGCGCCGTTACCTATTGGAACCGCGCCTGCGTCGAATTTGCCGGCCGCGAGCCGACGCTCGGCGAAGACCGCTGGTGCGTGACCTGGAAAATCTACACCACCACCGGCGACCCTGTTCCGCACGACCAGTGCCCGATGGCCGAGGCGATCCGTAAAAAGCGCGAAATCCGCGGCCAGGTCGCAATCGCGATGCGGCCCGACGGCAGCCGCCGCGCCTTTACCCCCTACCCAACCCCATTGTTCGACGACGACGGCAACCTCACCGGCGCGGTCAACATGCTGATCGACGTCAGCGCCGAGCAGGCGGACTCGCTCGCCGATCAGTCCAGGCGCTGCCGCCGCCTCGCCGACGCGACCTACGA
>JBGSYU010000381.1:0-1807 GCA_041750715.1 Lacipirellula sp. | reverse complement strand
GGTTTGGAAAAAGGGGGACCAGTCGATGTAGGGGCGGAGAGCGGAAAGCGAGAGGCTGGGGGCTGGGGGCTGGGGGTTGGGGGAGATTGGCATTCCTGTCGCCAGTCGCCGAGCGCCGACAAACGCCGGCCGCGGCACGTCGACCTTCGTCCAGTCCGAAGCAAACCGCTTCGACCGCGCCTCCTCATACGGCGCCAACTCCACGGCTTGCCGCTTAGCGTGCGACGCGACCAACTCCACCTGCAACGCCGAATTCTCAACCGCAAACTGCTCGCGTGCCTGCGGATTGATCAGCTTCTCCACTACGCCCACCGAGCGCGAAGCATCCAGTACGTGCACCACGGCGCCATCGTAGTTCGGCGCGATTTTCACCGCCGTGTGCTTCGCGCTGGTCGTGGCGCCGCCGATGAGCAGCGGCATCGTCATCCCGGCCCGCTTCATCTCCTTCGCCACATGCGCCATTTCATCGAGGCTTGGCGTAATCAAACCGGAGAGGCCGATGAGATTGACTCCCTCGGCGACGGCCGCCTCGAGAATCTTTTCACTGGAAACCATCACCCCCAGGTCGATCGCCTGAAAGTTATTACACCCCAGCACCACGCCGACGATGTTCTTACCGATGTCGTGGACGTCGCCCTTCACCGTTGCCAGCAGCACCTTTGCGCGCGGCTGCCCGGCCGTGCCCGCGACGGCCTTCTCCTCTTCCATGAACGGCGAGAGATAGGCCACCGCCTTCTTCATCACCCGGGCCGATTTCACCACCTGCGGCAAGAACATCTTGCCCTCGCCAAACAGATCGCCGACGACGCTCATGCCCGCCATCAGCGGCCCTTCGATGATCGCCAGACACGACGGGTATTTCTGCCGCGCCTCCTCGGCGTCTTCGTCGATGTGCTTCACGATGCCCTTGAGCAGCGCGTATTTGAGTCGCTCTTCAACCGAGTCCGAACGCCACTCGGCCACGTCGGCCACCGCGGCGCCCCCCTGCCCTTTCACCGTCTCGGCGAAGTCGACTAGCCGCTCCGTCGCATCGGGACGGCGGTTGAGCAGCACGTCCTCGACCAGTTCCTTCAGCTCCGGCTGGATGTCCTCATACACCGCTAGTTGCCCGGCGTTGACGATTCCCATATCCATCCCGGCCTGGATGGCATGATACAGAAACGCCGAATGAATCGCCTCGCGCACCACGTCATTGCCGCGGAATGAGAACGACACGTTCGACACGCCGCCGGAGATGTGAACGCCGGGGCACTGGGCCTTAATCCGCCGCGTGGCGTTGATGTAGTCGACCGCGTAGTTGTTGTGCTCCTCGATGCCCGTGGCGACGGTGAGAATGTTCGGGTCGAAAATGACGTCCTGCGGCGGGAAGCCCACCTCGCCGGTGAGCAACTCATACGCCCGCTTGCAGATGCGAACCTTGTCGTCTTCGGTCGCCGCCTGGCCCTGTTCGTCAAACGCCATCACCACCACCGCGGCGCCATACTGCCGGCAGAGCCGCGCACGTCGCAAGAACTCCGCTTCGCCGTCCTTCATGCTGATCGAGTTGACGACCGCCTTGCCCTGCACCGCTTTTAAGCCAGTCTCCAGGACCGACCACTTGCTGCTGTCGATCATCACCGGCACGGCCGCGATGTCGTTCTCGCCGGCGATCAGCCGCAGGAACTTCGTCATCACGGCCTCGCTGTCGAGCAGGCCCTCGTCCATGTTCACGTCGATAATGTTCGCGCCGCCCTCGACCTGCTGCCGCGCGACCTCAATGGCCTCTTCGTACAGCTCCTCCTTGATCAGTTTGGCGAACTTTCGCGAA
>JBGSYU010000380.1:0-7870 GCA_041750715.1 Lacipirellula sp. | reverse complement strand
TTGCCCGGGTATCACCGACACGCCGATGTTGCGGGAGCACCTCAACAAGTCGCCCGACCCGGACGCGACGCTGGCCGCGCGACTCCGCCGCGTGCCAATGGGCATCCCGCTTTCCCCGGACCACATCGCCAGAGCCGTGTTGTACTTCAGTTGCGAAGATTCAGCCGGCGTGACGGGCACGTCGCTGGTCGTCGACGGCGGCTACCTCGCCGCGGCCGAGTGGGAGCATCCTGGCCACACCAAGTTTATGGACCCCTAGCACCTGCCCTTTGCGTCCTTTGCGATCTTATGTTCATTAGTCTGTTGGGTTACAGAAGTTCGCAAAGGTCGCAAAGAAACTAGGGGCGCCTGCACTCCGATGCACGCCAAACGCTTGATCAGAATTAGAGGAGGGAGATGCTTATGAATCGTCAATGTCTAGCGATGATACTCATCGCCGCTTTTGCGTTCGTAAGCGAGGCAGGCGCCGACGGAATTCAGAACTATAGTCGGCCCACCAAGCCGGCCGCGGCGCCAGTCGCAGTTTCCGGAGAGCCGCAACTCTTCATCGACGACTATTTAATCGCGGAATCATCGAACCTCGTTAGAACAACTCACTCCCCAACGCGCGCCATGGATCACCCGATCCTCGGCTGGCAGGCGGGAACGACTACGCCTTACCTCACTGTCCTCCACGATCGAGAGGCCAAGCAGTTTCGGATGTGGTACAACCGTGACGGGAGACCAAACGGCTCAATAGCTTATGCCGAAAGCGAAGATGGAATCAATTGGAAATTGCCAAAGCTCGGCGTTCTCGGCGACGACAACCGAGTCTTGCAGATCAGCAACGACTTCCAGGCCGCCTACGGCGTGTCGGTGATCGACGATGGCCGCGACGCGCCCGATCCGCAGCATCGCTTTAAGATGGCGTGGTGGGCTCAAGCGAAGCCTTGGCCCAACGGCGATCCAGGGATGCGCGTGGCTTTCTCCCCGGACGGGATTCATTGGACGCCGTTCGCCGGCAACCCGGTGCTTGCCGACTTCGGCGACGTTCGTTTCGTCGACGATTCGCGTCGCCCTTACGGAGCCAGCGACATTATCGACGTGTTTCGCGATCCCTATCGCCAGCGATACATGGCAATGGTCAAGACGCCGGCGGTTCCCTCGGACGGCTACGCTCCCGGCCCTAAGGCAGCGGAGTACATCCGTCGGTTGGTCAGCGCCAGCGCTAGCGATGACTTCGTGCATTGGGAGCGACCCTGGCGAGTCGTCGTCCCCGAAGCACGCGAAGAAGGCTTACTCGAATTCTACGGCGTCGGCGGCACGTTCGCTCGCGGTGGGCTGTTGATTGGATTCGTCCGCATGTTGCGCGACGATCTGCCCGCCACCGAAGGCGGGCCCGCGGAGGGGATCGGCTACACGACGCTCGTCACCAGCCGTGACGGAGAGCATTGGCAGCGGCACGACGATGTGTTTTTCGATCGCCATCCAGACCCTGCCGCGTGGGACCACGCCATGGCGTGGATTGGCAGCGTCGTGTCCGTTGGCGATGAATTGTATCTCTACTACGGCGGGTACAAGCAGGGTCACAAGATTGAGCCCTCCAGGGAACGGCAGATAGGGATCGCGCGTATGCCGTGCGACCGATTTGTGTCGCGCGACGCCGCCGACGATCGTGACGGCGTTTTGAAGACAGTAGCGATCCAACTGCCCGCCGACGTTGCCGCGCCCCGCCTAGTCCTCAACGCCGACTGCGCGGACGGAGGAGAGATTCGAGTTCAGCTTTGCGACGCTCGCACCGGCGCCGTCGTGCCAGGGTTTGGCTGGGATGATTGCCAGCCGATTGACGGCGACGGTCACCGGTTGGCGGTCGCCTGGACGGATGTCGCCAGCCTTCCGAGCGACGCGACTCCCGCGGAATTGCGTCTCGTGTTTCAGCTCAAGGACGTCGCGTTGTATGGGTTTCAGATCATGCCTAGCGCCGCCGTGAAAAAATAATGAACGAATCCTCGAAAGAGACCGGGACGATGAGTCTGCCGTTAAGGCTGGCCGGCGCCGACTTCACGTTTCCGCTGTTGCCGCACGACAAGGTTCTCGACTTGATCGCCGCCTTGGAAATGGACGGCGTCGACGTCGGCCTGTTCGAGGGCCGTTCGCACCTATGGCCTTCTCGCGAATTCGAGAACCTGTCCCGGTCGGCAAGCGCGCTGCGGGACAAACTTTCGGACCGCGGACTCAAGCCGGCCGACGTGTTCCTGCAAATGGATCCCGACTTCGTTCCGTACGCCGTCAATCAGCCCGACGCCGGCCGGCGGCACAAGGCTCGGGAGACATTTCTGCAAACGCTCGAGTATGCAAGCCGCCTCGGCTCCCCGCATGTAACGACGCTTCCGGGCGTCTACTTCGAGGGCGAAGAGGCCGAGGTCGACTCCTGGCAGCGCTCGCAGGACGAACTGGCGTGGCGCGTCGAACAGTCGAAGTCGCACGGCATTACGTTTTCGGTAGAGGCCCACGTCGGCTCTCTCGCCCCCAGTCCCGCCGAGGCCGAGCGTATGGTCCGCGGCGTCGCTGATCTTACCCTTACGCTCGACTACACGCATTTTACGCGGCTGGGGATGCCGGACTGCGAAATCGAGCCGCTGGTTCGCTTCGCATCGCACTTCCATGTGCGGGGCGCCCGCAAGGACCGATTGCAAGCCCCGTTCAAGGATAACACGATTGATTACGCTGGCGTGTTGCGGGCGATGCGCGCAGCAGATTACAACGGCTATCTTGGCATCGAATACGTATGGATCGACTGGGAACACTGCAACGAGTCGGATAATTTGTCGGAAACGATTCTGTTTCGCGACTTTCTTCGTGCAGCAATGAGGGCCTCGTAACGTCCCGTCTTGGGCTCGCGCGTATCCCGCGTGCGGTCGATGAATATCACTGGCAAAGGAAACGTGAATAGATGGCAATAAGAAAAAAACTCGTCGCGGCGAGTGCGGTCCTCCTGGCACTCTCCACGAATCGGGTACAGAGCGTCGAACCGGCGACGCCGCGGCCCACGGTGAAGATCGTCGAAAACGGCGAATCGGCCGCCAAGCCCGAGGACTGCCGCGCCGTCATCGTCGGCCCCGGGGTCAATCAGCCCGATCCGTTCCCTGGTTACGCCGGGTTCGTCGGCTGGGAATCGCCGATCCGTCTAGCCAACGGCGATTGGCTGGTCGGATTCAACGCGGGCTACTGGCACGCGTCGGTGTCGACCCCCATGAATTACAAACCCGAGAATCTCGCGGCTTTCCGCCAGATGGGCATGCCGACGGACGTGACGGCCCCCACCGGCGGCCGAGCGATGTTCACGCGCTCCACGGACGAGGGGAAGACGTGGAGTAAGCCCGAAACGCTCATTGACACCCCGGCGGACGATCGGCACCCGGCGTTTGTGCAGCTCGCGGACGGCACGATCATCTGCTCGTTTTTCATCTATCTGGGGGACGAGCCTCCAACGATCGAGCAGAAGGATCCGCAGCCGCACATCTTTTTCCTCCGGTCGTTCGACGATGGCCACACGTGGGAGAAAGAGCCGCATCCCCTCGGCACGCCGCATTACTACGAGACGGACGGACCGCTGGTGCGATTGAAAGACGGCTCGGTGATCGTCGCCATCAACGGCCGGCCCGAAGGGCCGCCGGACCAGGTGGGCATCTTCCGCTCGATCGATCGCGGCGAAACCTGGGACCTGCTCTCCGCCGTGAAAGCGGATCACGATCTGGTGGAAGTCTCCGTCGCCGAGTTGCCCGACGGCCGTTGGGTGCTGATGGCGCGCCCCGAAGGCGACATTAGTTGGTCGAGCGACCGCGGCAAAACTTGGACGCCGCCGCAGACGTTCGGCATGCGGATGTTCGCGCCCAGCCTGTATGTGCTTCGCGACGGCACGCTGCTTTGTCTGCACGGCTCCTACGCGCCGGGGCATAGCGGCCTGCGGGCGATCTTTAGCACCGACGGCGGCCAAACCTGGATTGCGCCCGCCGCCGATCACGGTTTTCTCGTCGACAATACCTACGGCTACGGCAAAGCGATGGAGCTACCCGACGGTTCGCTGTTCGTCGCACACTTGGCCACCGGCGGGCATGGAACCGCCGACGCGGCGAACAATGCCATCTACGGCATCCGCCTCCGCGTGCGACCCGACCACTCCGGCATCGACCTGCTGCCCGCGCCGAACCGATGATCGATGCTCCCCAATAGTACCTAGACCTCGAGTTTGGACGTTTATATGAGAACCGCCTGTCGACTCTCTCGACTTCGCATAGTGTTTGCCGCCGGCTTAGTTGCCGCCAGCTTTGATCTTTTCACCGTGCAAGCCAAGGTCGCCGCAACGACTGAAGCCAATGTTCCCGTAGAGGTAGCGTTCACCGCGAGCGAGACCTACCGCGATCCGTTCAACGACGTCGACCTCGACGTCGTGTTCACCGACCCTGCAGGAAAGCAGCTTCACGTCCCAGCCTTCTGGGCCGGCGGCAACTTGTGGAAAGCTCGCTACGCGTCCCCGCTCGTCGGCGCCCACCAATTCCGCACGGAATGCTCCAAGGGAAAGGACAAAGGACTGCAAAGCGTGACCGGCGCCGTCGCAATCAAACCCTACGCCGGCGAGAACCCGCTGTATAAGCACGGCCCCCTTCGAGTGGCCAACGGCAAACGAACCTTGGAACATGCCGACGGCAAGCCGTTTCTGTGGCTGGGCGACACCTGGTGGATGGGGCTCAGCAAGCGCTTGAAATGGCCCGAAGAATTCCAGACGCTCGCCCAAGATCGGAAAGCCAAGGGCTTCAACGTGGTTCAGATCGTCATGGGCCCGCCGCCCGATTCGCACCCGTTCGACCCGCGAAGCGTCAACGAAGCGGGCTTCCCGTGGACGGAAGGGTACGCGAGCATTCGCCCCGAGTATTACGATGCCGCCGACGAGCGGATCGCGTACTTGGTGGACCAGGGCTTCACCCCCTGCATGGTCGGCATGTGGGGTTATCACCTGCAGTTCATGGGCGTCGAGCGGGCCACTCAACATTGGCAATATCTCATCGCCCGGTACGGCGCCTTGCCGGTGGTTTGGTGCGCCGCGGGCGAAGCGAATCTGCCGTGGTATCTGGCGCCGGGCTTCCCCTACGACGACCGCAAGCAAGTGACGAAGTGGACCGAGGTCATGCGGTACATCCAGAAGACCGACCCGTTCGATCGACTCCTTACCGTCCACCCCACGGGATTCGGCTGGTCGGGGCGTTACTGCACCGACGACATTGCGCTCCTCGATTTCGATCTGCTGCAAACCCCGCACGGCCAGCGGGACGCGGTCGACCTGACCGTGGGGAAAGTTCGGGAGTCGTACGCCGCGAAGCCGACGATGCCAGTGATCGACGGCGAGGCCGCGTACGAAATGCTCGGCGACTCGCTGCCGACTCAATGGACTCGGCAAATGTTTTGGCTCTGTATGTCCAACGGCGCCGCAGGCCACACCTACGGCGCCAACGGCATCTGGCAGTGCAATCGCCCCGGCGACCCGCACGGGCCTTCCCCGCAGCACGCCGCCGGCTCCGACGGCTACGGAAAAATCCCTTGGGACGAGGCGATGAACCTTCCCGGTTCGACGCAGGTGGCGCTCGGCAAAAAACTCTTTGAGAAATATCAGTGGCATAAGTTCCAGCCGCACCCCGAGTGGGCCGAGTACGCCACTGAGGACGGGCAGTTGAAACCTCAGTGGGGAAAATGGATCTGGTTCCCCGAAGGCGAACCGGCGACCGACGCGCCGGCCGCCAAGCGTTTCTTTTTCAAGTCGTTTGAAGCCGCGGATGGGGAGCCGATCGACCGCGGCACGCTCTGGATTTCGGCGGACGACAAGTTCGTCGCCACCCTGAACGGCCAGCGCGTCGGCTCGCACGCCACTTGGCAATCGCCGCAGCCGATCGACGTGACGGCCCACCTGCGGCCCGGCAAGAACACGCTCGCCATCGAAGCGGAAAACGTGGCGGCGACCGGCGCCAATCCCGCAGGGCTACTCGTGAGCCTTCGCGTCAAAGCGCGCGACGGGAAAGTGAGCGACGTCCGTTCGGACGCCTCATGGCGATGCGCCGACAAAGTGCCCGCCACCGGCAATTGGGCCGCCTCTGAACCTGACGATGCGAGTTGGGTCGCCGCGAAGGAACTGGGCGACTACGGCGAACCGCCCTGGGGCCAGTTCCAGGATGCCGCCACCTACGGCCCGTACGCCACCGGCATCCCCGGCCAAGTTCGCCTCATCTATGTGCCGGTCCAGAAAGCGGTGCGCGCGACAGGCCTTGAAGCCGATGTGAAGTATCGCGCGGAAGCGTTTGACCCTGTCTCGGGAAAGATCACAGACCTAGGCCCCGTCGCAGCCGACGACGATGGCGGCTGGACGGCGCCCGTCCCGCCGCTGTCGTCCGCGGACGGGGACTGGGTGCTCATTCTGGAACCCTCGAAGTAGACATGCGAATCGGAATCTTCGGCGGTAGCTTCGATCCCGTTCACCTGGGCCACTTGCTGTTGGCCAATTGCTGCTGGCGGCAGGCGAGCCTTGACCGCGTGGAGTTCGTCCCCGCCGCTGCGCAACCGCTCAAACCGCGCGGACCCGTTGCGTCGGAGGCCGACCGCGTGGCGATGCTTCACCTCGCGACGGCCGATCGGCCGGAGTTCAGCGTCTCGACCATCGAGATCGACCGCGGCGGCGTCAGCTACACCGTCGACACGCTTCGCGCGAGGCAGGCGGAGCATCCCGGCGCCGAGCTGTTCTTCCTGATGGGCGCCGACTCGCTCGCCGACTTTCCCGAGTGGCGCGACCCGGTGGAAATCTGCCGGCTGGCCACGCCGCTAGTCGTGCGGCGCGCCGGATCGCCCGAACCGAACGTCGAAAGCCTGCGCCGTTTCGTTACGCCAGCACGGCTCGCCGCGATTCGCGACGCCCAGGTCGAAATTCCAGCCACTTCGATTAGCAGTTCGCAAATTCGCCGCCACATCGCCGAAGGCGGCCAGTGGCAGCCGCTCGCGCCGGCGCCGGTGGCCGACTACATCGTCCAGCGCGGGCTGTACCTTCCTGCATAGGCGTTCTACGCCGCTTTGGTGATATGCAGCAACTGGGCCAGCGGCGGCGTGATCGGCAATCGCCACAACCCGCTTTCAGTACGCAGCGCATCGGTCACATCGCTCAGTTGCTCCTCCGGCGATTGCGTGACGTCGAGCAGCAGCCATTTCTTGCCGCTGAAAGCGCAATGCCCGCCGCCGGCGCCGTCGAGGTGTTCCTCGCGGACCGTGTACTCCAACTGGCGAGCCAACTCCGTCGCTTCTGCTAGCAACTTGGCAGCGTGCATTTGTGCAGGTCTCGGCGTGAAAGGTTGGCCATTTGGCGGGGGCATGCTGTCGGCTCGCGGCTAGCGGCTGGCGGCCGGAAATAAAGCGACTACTGAAGCTTCTGGCCGCTAGCCGCGAGCCGCCGGCCGAAAGCCCGCCGCAACGCGGCGCGGATTGTAACGGCTTCCGTTTGAGTCGCCCAGCGGAGTTCGACGATAGAACTCCTCAGCGGCAAGATGTTTCACGGTGAGAAGTTAAGTCGTGTCGCTCAGCCAAGCCGCCGCGATTGGCGAGACTGCGGCGACGCGGCGGGCCGGGTAGTGTCGGAAACCACGTTTCGGAGGCGGGCATATGGCAGGCGCCACGGCGGACGGCGACGGCGAGCTAGCAGCGCTCAAGCGAGAACTGCTCCGCACCCAGCGAATGGCTGCGCTCGGCGAGCTCACCGGCACGACGACCCATGAGTTCAACAACGTGCTGATGACCATCATCAACTACGCCAAGCTCGGCATGCGCCACAAGGACGAGCCGACTCGCGATAAGGCGTTCG
>JBGSYU010000379.1:0-2565 GCA_041750715.1 Lacipirellula sp. | reverse complement strand
CGCCGGGGCGACTTCGCCAATAATGCGTCGCGCCGGTTCCGCGTCCACCGTCGCAGCGGGCTTTTTGACGACTCGCGCGGGCGGGCGACCCTTACCCATGGGTGCGCCCGGCTTTCTTGGAGGCCCACCCGACCGGGGCGGTTGCTTGGATGGCGACGCACTTTCCTGCCGGTCCGGCCGAGGCCCTTCGGCCACGGCGGCGCGGAGCTTGCGAATTTCCTCATGGGTGAGCGGTCGCACGGCCCCGCGCGGCATCTCGCCCAGGCGAACGGGTCCGACGGCGATACGCGTCAGTCGCTGCACCTTGTGCCCCAGCCGCGCCAGCAGCCGGCGGATTTCGCGGTTGCGACCTTCGTCGAGCACCATCTCCAGCAGCGTCGAGCCTTTCTTCTTGCCCTTCACGCGCACATCGACCGCGTGGACGTAGCCCTCGGACAGGTGAACGCCTCGTTTCACTTGGGCGAGCACGTCGGGCGCGGGCGAGCCGGCCACCAGCACTTCGTAGATCTTCTCGACGCCGTGGCTCGGGTGCGTGAGTTGGTTGGCCAGCTCGCCGTCGTTGGTGACGATGATCAGCCCCTCGCTGGCGAGGTCGAGTCGGCCGACGTTGAACATTCGTCCCACGCCCGGCGGCAGCAGGTCGATCACGCGCGGCCGGCCCGAGGGATCGCGCGCCGTGGACACCACGCCCGTCGGCTTGTGGACCGCAAAGTATTGCAGCTTCGGCCGCGGCAAGGGTTCGCCGTCGATGCGGATTTCTTGGCGGGCGCGATCAACGCGGGCGCCCAGCTCGGAGACGATTTTGCCGTCGACCTGCACGCGGCCTTCGACAATGAGCTGTTCGCACTCGCGGCGACTGGCCAACCCGGCGGCGGCGAGGACTTTTTGGAGGCGTTCGCCTTCTCTCGGTTCGGCGGGTGATGAATTGGGCGATGCGCGGCGCTTGGGGGCGTGGGCGCTAAGCCGCGAGCGGCGGTTGGGTTTTTTGGGAGGGCGTGGCATGGCCGCTCCATCATACGGCGCCACGGGCGATTGCACACGATGCGGCGTGCGTGTTAATACCGCACCGTAGGCTGGCCCACAGGTAGCGGCGAACCAATCGCAATCGGCGGTCCGACGGGAATCGGCTGGGGGGCAATCATTTGAACCGGCCGCGCACCGACCGACTCCAGAAACTGCCGCGAACGTCGCACTTCGTCCCGTGGCTTGTCGAATTCACGCGGCCGGCCGCCGACTACTTCGGGGCCCACGTCGGGCAGCGAATACGGGTCAATTTCCTCGGCCGCGTTGCGTTGCATGGCCGCGGCGCCAGGGCTGCGAAGGCGCGGATATCGAATTGTCGGCGAACACGCCGGCAGCGTGCCGCACGCCGCCGCAAGCAGCACCTTCATCAACGGCGAGCGAAGCATGGCCAAGTCCCACGAGTGATAATCAGCGAGCCGGGCCGTGTCGGCCCCGGCGTCTCATGCAAAAATTTGCGCGCGACATTGTAGGCCCACCCCACTTCCACCGAAAGATGAACCTGCGCGCCAGCAGAAAGCCGCCGCCAATTCAATCGGGAAGAAAGATATCCAGAACCAAGGCCCCGCCCTGCGGCCGCAGCTCGATCGCCCCTGCCGCCGCCGGCAGCAGTGCCGTTGCGCCGGTTGCTAGCGGCGTGTCGACTGGGTCGCCGGACACTTCGATGGCGCCGTCGACGACTGCCAGCAGATGGAACCGGCCATCCCCGCCGATCCGTCGCGGCGCCGAGAGCGTGCATCGATCCAGCACGAACTTGTCGCACTCGACCAGCCGCTCGCGACCGGCTTCCAACGCGCGCGGCCGCTGCGGTGAGATGGGGCCGGTCGCGTAATCAATCACCGCCAGCGATTGCTCAACGTGCAATGGGCGAGGGTTGCCGGCGGCGTCGACGCGGTTCCAGTCGAACAGGCGAAACGTCGTGTCGCTGGCCTGTTGAATCTCGGCGATGACCAGGCCGGCGCCGAGGGCGTGTACCGTGCCGGCGGGGATGAATATGCAGTCGCCCACGTTTGCGTTGAAGGAGTGTAGGTGGTCTTCGATGCGGTTTTCGTCGATCGCTGAAGCGATCGACGCCGGGGTGGCGCCCGGCGTGAGGCCTGCGTAAATTTTGCTCCCTGGATCGGCGTGCAGCACGACCCACGCCTCCGTTTTGCCGAGGTCGGGCGGATTGAGCCGCGAGGCTTGCTCGTCGTTGGGATGCACCTGCACCGAGAGCGTTCGGTTGCAATCGAGCAGCTTCATCAGCAGCGGGAACTGCTGGTGCGAAGCGTGCTGGCCGAGCAGTTCGGCGCCGTGTTCTCGCACCAGTTCGCCCAGCGTTCGTCCGGCGAGCGGCCCCGCCAGGACGACGCTTTGGTCGTCCGCGCGATCGACAATTTCCCAACTCTCGGCATAGTCGTCCCAGGCGCCGATGGGCTTGCCGAGCATCGTCCCCAGCCGTCGCCCGCCCCATAGGTAACGACGGAACAGCGGCTGGAATCGCAACAAATAATCGCAGGTCGGCGGCATTGGGCGAATCTCGGACGGCGTACACTGAACTAGCAG
>JBGSYU010000378.1:0-2282 GCA_041750715.1 Lacipirellula sp. | reverse complement strand
ATGCTCGAGGTGATCCAGTCGATGGACCTCGTGCGGCAGGCGATCGACCGCTACAGCGTTGCCACGGGCAACTACGGCGAGCCGGTGAAGCTGAACCAGAAGCTGCCCAAGGGCGAGGCGTATCTGGAGACCGAGGCCCCGCGCGGCCAGATGGGCTTTTACCTCGTCAGCCACGGCGAGGCGATTCCGTGGCGCGTGCGAGCGCGGAGCAGCAGCTTTTGCAATCTATCGGTTACCGGCGAGCTGTGCCGCGGCTGTCTGATCGCTGACGTGCCGGCGATTGTCGGTTCGCTCGACATCGTGATGGGCGAGATTGATCGGTAGGTCGCAGAAGCGAAGACGCAAGCGATGCGCCACGCTTGCGTCTTCGCTTCGAACGAATCGCTTGCGACTTCGCTTCTTCTGGAAATCGCGAAAATGTCTCAACGGCGCCCGACAATCATCGCCCACCACCTCATCTGGACCCTCTACGGACACTGGCTCGCGAACGACCCACGCGGCAGCGGGTCGGAGGCGGTACGCGATCCGAAGTTTGCGCCGTTAGGCGAGGTACATTTGGGGCGCAAGCCGGCGCGCGAGCAGCCCAGCCGCGACGAACTCAAGTCGTTTTATCGACAAGCGGAGCCACTTTTGGAGTTTCCTCGCTTTTGGATTGATGAAGCGAAGAGGCAAGCCCTCGGCGACGCGATTGGCAAGGTCGTCGCGAATCGCGGTTACACTGTTTGGGCGTGTGCAATTTTGTCGAACCACGTTCACATGGTAATTCGCCGTCATCGCGACGACGCACTAGCCATGTGGCACGCGATCGCCGACGCCACCCGATTGCGTCTTCGCGCTTTCGCGGACATCGACCCAAACCACCCCATCTGGGCGGCCCGCCCCTACAAAGTCTTCCTCCGCACACGCGACGAAGTCCGCGGGCGAATCGAGTACGTCGAGCACAATCCCGAAAAAGAGCGACTACCGCCCCAGTCCTACGCTTTCGTCCAACCCTACAACAATTGGCCGTTCCACGCAGGGCGCAAGCCGTAACGTCAGGCGCCCCGATCGCTTGCGTCTTCGCGGTGAGAACCCGCGAAATCGGTACCGCACGAAGAAACACCCAAGAATCGCCATCCACCCGCTAAATTTTCCTTGCTACCGCCCGCCTTGAAAATCCACTCCTCAATCACATCTTTCATAGAGCACTCGCCCCTCCTTAATCGCGTCGCGGATCATCGGGTCTCCTTGCGCGCGACGACGTGCCGTGTCATCGGGTCGACGGGCCAGCACATCGAGCGAAAACTGCGCATCGACACTGTTGAGGATTTCGACAGATTTCCAAAAAGGGATTTCCCTCGAAGGGCAAGATTACCAGCAAGTCCACGTCGGAATCGGGTCCCGCGGTACCCCGGGCGTGCGAGCCGAAGAGGATGACTTTTTCGGGGCGGAACTCGTGGACGATTTTGTCGGCAAGTTGTTCGATATCGGCCAATGAGACCATGCGACGGCTGCTTCCACGGGGGCTCGTTCGGCGAACTACTCAGTATCGTCCATCCCTACAGCGAATGCCAACCCAACCTTTCACACTCGGCCGCCTGCCTCCCTTCATTTCATTCCCAAGCCGTCGGTGGGAAATCTAGCCCACAACCCAGCAAGCCGGCCCTATACACTCGCCTAAGTTTGTGAGATATTTCACGATCTTCCGGGGCGGGCGATAGCACCCGACACGGCAGGACTCTAGCTTGGGCCGCTAACGGCGCGGCGCGCGAACCTGCATGGAGCGGGGGCGGCGGGCGCGAGGCACGCAAGGAATCGACAAGTCGTGGGCGCGTTTCTCGACCAATACATGCCGACCTGGCTGGCCTACGCCTTGGCCGCCCTGGTGCATGTCGCGCTGATTATCAATCTCGTCGCCGTCAGCGCCCTGCTGTTCATCTGGCTGGAACGGAAGATCTCCGCCCGCATCCAGGATCGGCTCGGCCCGACGCGCGTCGGCGGCAAGTTTGGCTGGTTGCAAACGCTGGCCGACGGAATGAAGTTGATCACCAAGGAAGACCTGATGCCCGCGGGGGCGGATGGCATGCTCTTCCGGATCGCGCCGTATATCAGCTTTGGCGCCTCGATCGCGGCGTTCGTCGCGATTCCCTTTGCCGGCGGGGCGTATCCCTGGATCGCTCAGCACCTCAATACGGGCGTGTTCTTTGTGATTGCCGTGTTGGGGCTGGAAGTGTTCGGCGTCATCCTAGCCGGGTATAGCTCGGCGTCGAAGTGGTCGCTGTTCGGCGCCATGCGCGAGGCGG
>JBGSYU010000377.1:0-23186 GCA_041750715.1 Lacipirellula sp. | reverse complement strand
GTTCGCCGGCTTCGCCCCGGAGCTGATCAACAAGATCGTCCACGCGGCGCTGGACGGGGACCTCGCCGGCGCCAAGGCCGCGCAGGCCACCGTCGCGCCGCTGGCCCGGCTGATCTACGACTTCGGCGAGCCGGGTTGCGGCGCCCACCAGCGTATGAAGGTCGCGCGCTGGCTGATGAACAAGTTCCCCAGTCCTATGTTTCGCCGCCCCGTGCGGCCCCTGCCGGCCGAGACGGTGCGGCAGCTGCGCGCGTCGCTCGTAGAGCTTTTTTTCGCATGCCGCGAATTGTAAATGTCGCTCGAATGAAGGAAGTGAGGAAGAACTCTTGAGCACCGACTCAGTCACTCGCCCCGACCTGCAAGCGTTCGTCGACTCCGTTACGGGAGTCCGCGTGCGCCAAGTTACCAGCGCACCGGCGATCCACCATCAACCGTTCTTCTACGTCCCCGCTTACGACGATCAGATGCGGCATTTGGTGATCGTTTCGCACCGCGCCGGCGCGCCGCAGATCCTGCTGGAACAACAAGCCACCGGCAATCTGATCCAGCTCACCGATCGGCCCGATCTGAACGAATGGTCGGTGCATCCCTCGCACGACGGCAGGCACGTCTACTTCACCGCCGGCAACGCCGCGTGGCGGGTCGACGTCGATAACTTTGGTGAGGAGCGTCTCGCCGACTTCGGCGGGACCCCGATGGCCCCGCCCGGCATGGTGGGCGACGCCATGGGAACCACCACGCTGAGCCACGACGACCGTTGGTGGGCCGTCGCCGCCCGAACCGAGGGCGCCGCCCAGCTCTACGTCATCGACACGCGCACCGGGCAGAAGACCGTCGTCGCGGAGGGCGATTCCATCGGGCATCCCCAGTTTCATCCCCGCGATTCGAACCTGTTGCGGTACGCTGGCGGGCATCAGCAGCGGATGTGGGTGCTCAATCGAGACGGCGGCGACCGCCGGCCCGTGTACCAGCGTGACGAAGAGGCCAAGGAGTGGATTGTCCACGAAGTCTGGAATCCGCTCTCGCGGGAACTGCTCACCGTCAACTGGCCGCTGGGCATGATCGGCGTCGACGTCGACACCGGCGCCGTGCGGCGGGTCTGCTCGTTCAACGCCTGGCATGCGTCGATCTCCCGCGACGGGCGGCGGATGGTGTGCGACACCAATTGGCCTGACCAAGGCCTCAAGACGTTCGACCCGCAGGACGGAATCGGCGCGCCGGAGCCGCTGTGCGAAAGCCGCGCGAGTAACGAGGGCGCCCACTGGCGGACCGACCACTGCCCCTACGACGACGGCCCCGTGCGAGTCTACGCCCCCCAGCACACCCATCCGCATCCCAGCTTCTCCCCCGACGGAAAACAGGTCGTCTTCACCTCCGACCGCTCCGGCGTCGCCCAGGTGTACGTCGCCACGCTGGACGATCAAGCGATTGAATCAAGCCGATGATTGTTGGCCCGCAAGCCCGCGAACTCTCCCCGGCGGCCCGATGCTTCGTCCTGGCGACCGCGTTCTCGGGGCTGGTGTTCGACGGGTTCGAGCTCGGTTTGATGCCGGTGGCATCGCTGTCGGTTTCTCAAAGTCTGATGGGAAGTACTTATACGCCCGAGCTTGGCGGCCTGTGGTTCGCCCGATTCACCGCGGCCATGATGCTCGGCGCCGCGGTCGGCGGGATTGCGCTAGGCGCGCTCGGCGACCGCATCGGTCGGACCCGAGCGATGGGAATTAGCATTTTGTTTTACACCTGCTTCGCAGGCCTCGGCGCGTTCGTGACTTCGCAGGAGCAAATGCTGCTTTTGCGATTTTTCGTCGGTCTTGGCATTGGCGGCATGTGGCCCAACGGCGTTTCCCTGGTGTCGGAATGCTGGCCCGGCGCTTCGCGACCCGTGATCGCGGGAATCATGGGGGCGGGAATTAATGTCGGTATGCTTGTTCTTTCACAGATTGCGAGAGCGTGGCCGCTGACGGCCGATTCCTGGCGATGGATCTTTCAGCTCGCCGCAGTACCCGCCGTGGTCGGCGTCATCGCGATCGTCGCGGTACCTGAATCGCCCCGCTGGCTCGCGTTGCGCACCGTGCCGCGGGCCAGCTCTCCGCCGTTGCGCGAGCTGTTCGAGCCGCATTTGCTGCGTATCACGCTGACGGCGATTCTCTTAAGCTCGATACCGCTGATTGGCGCTTGGGCGGGCAGTAAATGGATGATTCCCTGGGCCAAGACCATCGGCGGCTCATCCTATTCAGGCTACGAAGCGACCACCCTGGGTCGTTGGGCCTTGGGCGCAACGCTAGGCAGTTTTTTGGGCGCACCGCTGACCAGCTTTCTCGGACGACGCCGGGCGTACTTCCTGTACAGCATCGGTGCGACGGCGCTTACATGGTCGATGTTTCAACTCACGGCGCCCTTAAGGCCGTCGTTTTTACCCGTCGTGTTCTGCCAGGGTCTAGTGGCGACGTTGTTTTTCGGCTGGCTTCCGCTTTGCCTTCCGGAGCTATTTCCAACTCGCGTCCGAGCTACAGGCAGCGGGTTGGCGATGAACTCGGGCCGCTTTGCGACCGCGGCAGGAGTCTTATTCGCCGGCGCCTTATTCGCCCAGTTTGACGGAGATTATGCGAAGCTCGGCGCCGCGTGTTCGCTGGTGTATGCCGTTGGCGCCGTTGCAATTTGGTTGGCGCCGGCGACGAACGATTTGAGTTTACTCGATTGATCCTCCAACAACCCGCTTGATGCGAGACGTTTAACATGAATTCTCACAGTCGACGAGTCTTTCTCGCCAGTGCAGCCTCCGGCGTCGCCGCCACGATGGCCTCCCGTCGCGCGCGGGCGGCCGGTTCTGCCGAGCGTATTCGCGTCGGCGTGATCGGCGGCGGAAACCAAGCGAAGCAACACCTGCGGTCGCTAAGCCAGCTCAAAGACGTCGAGATTGTGTATGTGTGCGACATCGACGCACGGCGGCTGGCGGAGTGCGAAAGTTTGGCGAAAGGCGCCAAGGGCGTGCCTGACATGCGGCGGATATTTGAAGACGGCACGGTCGACGCCGTCACTATCGCTACGCCCGATCATTGGCACACGCCCGCGGCCTTGTTAGCGATGGAAGCCGGTAAGCATGTCTACGTCGAGAAGCCTTGCTCGCATAACATCCGCGAAGGCCAATTCCTCGCGGAAGCTGCTAAGCGGCACGGACGGGTCGTGGCGCACGGAACCCAATCACGGTCGAATTTAGGCTTTCAGGAAGCCATCAAAATGCTACGCGGCGGGGCGATCGGCGACGTGCTGATTGCCAAGTGCTGGAATTGGCAACGACGCAAAGACATTGGTCACGCCGCGCCCTCGAATCCGCCGCAGGGCGTCGACTACGACGCGTGGGTCGGCCCCGCCGAATGGCTGCCGTTCCAGGCGAACCGATTCCACTACGACTGGCACTGGTGGTTCAACTTCGGCTGCGGCGACATGGGTAACGACGGCATCCACGAGGTCGATTACGCGCTATGGGGTTTAGGGGTCGACACGCATCCCGCCACCGTCTCGGCCGTCGGAGGAAAGTACTACTTCGACGACGATCAGCAGTTCCCCGACACGCAGCAGGTGACTATGGAATGGCCCGGCGACGGGAAGCCCGGCAGCCAACGAATGCTGATCTTCGAGCAGCGGCTCTGGTCGCAAAGCTATCCGTTCAACGTCGACTCCGGTGCGGAATACTTCGGCACGAAGGGCAGAATGCTGCTGAGCAAGCGAGGGAAGTTTGACGTGTGGGGCGACGACAATAAGCGCCTCGACGTCGCGCTACAGCACAACCCTAAAGCCGACGTCGTCGACAATCAGCGAAATTGGATCGACTGCATCAAGTCGGGCAAAGCGCCCCACGCGTCGATCGACGTCGGACGCCGCACCGCCGACGTGGTGCATTTGGGAAACCTTGCCACGCGCCTGGGCCGAACGCTTCACTTCGACGCGAAAACCGGCGCCTTCGTCGACGACGCGGAAGCGGACGGTTTTCTGAGTCGCACCTACCGCGCCGACGGCCACTGGGGCGTACCCGCCAAAGCGTCGAGCTAAGCGAAGGGGCGGCGACGATGATTCTTTCGACCCATTGCCACCGGCTCGTTCTCACAGCTCTGCTCGTCGGCGCGTGTCAGGCGCTGGTCGCGGAAGCCGCCACGGACGCACCGCTGCCGGCCGAGGTGCGTTTGAAGCCGGGGTTCCGCCTCGACATGGTGTATCGAGTGCCGGCGTCTCAAGGCTCCTGGGTGTGTCTGACGAGCGATCGACGTGGCCGGCTCGTCGCCTCCGATGAAGGCGGCGCGCTGTATCTGATAACTCCCTCGCCGATTCGTGAGGCTAGCAGCGAAGCGCGCGTCGTCGTACTACCGCTCGACATCGGCGAGGCGCAAGGATTGGCATGCGTCGGCGACGATCTTTATGTCGTGGTGAATGGCTCGTCAAACCGCTGGGTTTCCGGACTACACCGCGCACGAGACGCCGACGGCGATGGACTATGGGACGCCTGCGAGCTACTGCAAGAACTCAACGCAGGCGGAGAGCACGGTCCTCACGCAGTGATCGCCGACGCGGGGGGCAAGTCGCTGCTGGTCTGTGGCGGCAACCATACCGATCCGCCCCCCTTCCAGTCGAGCCGCGTGCCGCGAATCGGTCCCGAAGACGTCCTGCTGGCTCACCTCACGTCTCCCACAGCGTTTCAGGCGATGCGACGACCGCCGCCTGGGGGCTGGATCGCTCGCTGCGACCTCGAGGGAAAGCACTGGGAACTGGTCAGTTGCGGGTATCGAAATCAGTACGACCTCGCACTCAGTCGCGCGGGCGAATTGTTTACCTACGACTCCGATATGGAATACGACATCGGCATGCCCTGGTACCGACCGACTCGCGTCTGCCACGCGACGAGCGGATCGGAATACGGCTGGCGGAGCAACTCTGGACCGTTTCCAGTCTATTACCCCGATACGTTGCCGCCGGTGGCCGAGCTAGGTCCAGGCTCGCCGACAGGTCTCGTGTTCGGCTACGAGACGAATTTTCCCGCGCCGTACCGCGACGCGCTGCTGGCGGCGGACTGGGGCCGCGGCGTCATTCACGCCTTACAGCTCGAACCCAGTGGCGCGAGCTACACCGCCAAGGGCGACACGCTAGTGCAGGCGACGCCGCTGCCGGTGACCGACATGGTCGCGAATTCCGTCGATGGCGCTCTTTATTTTGCAACCGGCGGTCGCGGCATCGAATCTGCGATCTACCGCCTCGCGTATGTGGGTGACGAGCCAACCCGACCAGAACTATCAATAGGCGAGGCCGACGGCGCATCCGCCGTGAGGCATCTACGACGGCGATTAGAAGCATTGCACCGCCGCGATTCTGAAGCGCTCGCCGCGGCGTGGCCGATGCTTGACCATTCCGATCGCTTCATTCGGCATGCTGCGCGTATCGCCGTCGAACATCAGCCTGCCTCCGAGTGGCGACAGAAAGCGCTGAACGAATCGGTCGCGGGGCGAAGAATCGCCGCCTGCATGGCGCTGGTGCGCGCAGACCCTGCCTTTGAGCAGTCGTCAGTGGTAAACGCGCTTTCCAGTTTGGAGTGGGCCACGCTAGAAACAACCCAGCAGCGCGAGTGCTTGCGCACCTACGAAATCCTAATGGCGCGGCATGGCCCGTTATGGGGCGAACAAGCCGCTCGGTTGCGAGACCAGCTACTGATTCATTTTCCCAACGAGGATGCTTCGACCACGCGACTGATGGCGTCGGTGCTCACGCGGTTGGGCAATCCAGTCATCACGCCGCGGATTGTAGGCCATTTTGCGAACGCCTGGAACGTCGACGACCGAATTCACCTGGCGCACGCGCTGTGCGACGTGAATGACGGTTGGACGACGGAGCTGCGGCAGACGTACTTCGATCATTTGACAGCGCTTATCAAGCGCCACCGCAACAGCACCCTGCGGCCCTATTTGGACCAGATTGTCTCGCGCGCGCTGTCATTGGCGCCGGAGGAAAGTCGCCCCGCGCTGGCGCGACAAATCGCTGCGGCTGGAGTGGCTGACGCCACGGCAACTGGCGAACTGCGGCCCTTTGTTCGGCATTGGACCGTTGACCAAGCCGCCGAAGCGCTGGACCGATCGACGCGATCACCCGCCTTGGCTCGCGGCGAGCGACTCTTCGCCGAAGCGACGTGCGTGAACTGCCACCGCCTCAAAGGCAGCGGCGGCGCCGTCGGCCCCGATCTTTCGACCGTGGCGGGCCGCTTTACGCTCCGCGATCTATGCACCGCAATCGTGGATCCCGATCGCGTCGTTTCCGATCAGTATCAACAAACCGCCTTTGAAGTTGGCGGGCGCGTGCTCGTCGGTCGCATCGTGGACCAGCGGGGAAGCCAGGTGCGAATCGCGACCGATATGACCGATCCCAAACGCGGCGAGTACGTGCTTCTCGAAGAGATCGACGGTCAAACTCCCTCGGAGATTTCCCCCATGCCACGAGGTTTGGTCGATACGCTGACGGCTGAGGAACTGGTAGATCTGGTCGAGTTTTTAAGGGCCGGCCAGTAGCGAGCCGTCGGTGCGAGCGGTTCCTGAAGTAATATTGTGCGGTATTCTGTCTTCGAAATGGCTATGAACGACGCGGTCGAAGAAATTCACATTGACGCTGTACGCCTCGATTCAAACGTGGCCAAGGCCATCAATCGTCTGATGTTGGAAGCGTGGCCGACCATTGCCGAGCAGCCGGAAGGAACGGCGGACTTTTTGATGGGGCGGTGGGCGGGTTACAGCGGTTCGAACCAGCACGCCCCGCTCTACCAACTCGGTTATCGCGCGGGGGAACTCGTCGCACTGGCCCACACGTTCGCGCGGACCGTCGCCAGCGCGGAGGGCGAAATGATCCTCATGGGATTGGCCAACGTCTGCGTCGCTAAATGTGAACGCGGCCATGGCTTAGGCCGGCAAGTGGTGAAATCAGCCTTCGCCAGAGTCGACCGCGGCGACTTCAAGCAATCTCTGTTTCAAACAACCGTGGAAGTGGCGCCATTTTACATATGCCTGGGCGCCGTCCCCGTGAACAATCGCTTCCGCAACTCCCTGGCCGAAAATCCAGCGGCCAATCCCTTCTGGGAACCGGTGGCCATGCGATATCCAGCGACAGCCGTTTGGCCCAACAGCGATATCGATTTACTCGGGCCGGGTTTTTGATACGACCTCCAAGGAGCACGCTTTAGTGATCAAGTCCATTAGCTATTGGTCCGTGAAAAACGGCCTGGGAGGCGCCCGTCCAGTGCGCGAAGCGCTCGACGACGTAAAGGCCGCAGGATTTGCGGGCATGGAGCTTTGCATTGGCGTTGATGGCGTGTTGACCCCGTCCACGTCCAAAGCGGAGTGCGAGATGCTCCGTGCAGAGATTGATCGCAGCGGCCTTATCGTCGAAACGCTTGCCAGTGGAATGACCTGGGCCCTTAGTCCCACCAGTGACGAGCCGGACGTGCGGAGGCAGGCCGTGGAAGCGACTTCGGCGGCCCTCAAGCGGGCGGCTTGGCTAGGCTGCGATTCACTCCTATTCGTGCCCGGCATCGTCGCCAGTCCCATCGTGCTCAACGAGCGCGTACGGTACGACGTCGCCGTCGAGCGCGCAACCGAAGCGGTTAAACGATTGCTGGAAGTCGCCGAGAACGTCGCAGTCGATCTGTGCCTTGAAAATGTCTGGAACGGTCTGTTTTACTCGCCGCTGGAACTCAAGCACTTCGTCGAGTCGTTCAACTCCTCGCGGCTCGGCGTCTACTTCGACGTCGGCAACGTGCTCGGCTACCATCAGCATCCGCCGCATTGGATTGAACTGCTGGGGGCTTCCATCAAGCGGGTTCATGTCAAAGACTTCCGCCACCATTTCGATTGGGACGGAAGCTACTCGTTCTGCATGCTAGGCGAGGGCGACGTGCCCTGGCCGGAAACCATGGCTGCACTGCGATCAATTGGCTACGACCGGACCCTGGTCGCGGAGATGCTCCCCTTTCGCCCGGGGTTGTTGGAGACGACGAGCCGCGCCATGGATGAAATCCTCGCCGTTTGAACTGCGGTCTCGAACTCCTCGACTTTTCACATTTTAGAAAACTTGCATGCACCATCCGCCGCCACTTGGCAGCAGCATCCTGGAGGCGTTCGGCAATACGCCGATGATCGAATTATCGCGCGTTGTGCGCAACCGCAACCTCGCAGGACGATTGCTGGCGAAACTGGAGTACCTCAGCCCGGGGTCGAGCAAGAAAGACCGCATCGCCCTGGAAATGATTCGTGAGGCCCGCGCAACCGGAGCGCTACACGACGGTCAGACGGTGGTCGAATTAACGAGCGGCAACACCGGCACGGGCCTGGCGATTGCCTGCGGCGCCTGGGGGCACCCGTTCGTGGCGGTGATGTCCATCGGCAATACCATCGAGCGCGCACGAATGATGCAGGCCTTCGGCGCGGAAGTCGTGTTGGTCGAGCAGGCGCCAGGGTCGAATCCGGGGCAGGTTTCCGGCGAGGATTTGTCGCTAGTCGACCGGCGTGCGCGCGAGTTGGTGGAAGAGCGCCGCGCGTTTCGAGCCAACCAGTTCACGCTCCCAGCGGCGGTTAGGGCTCACGAGCGGTTCACTGGCCCCGAGATTTGGGAGCAAGCTCAAGGGCGCGTCGACGTGTTTCTCGACTTCGTCGGCACCGCCACGACGTTCACAGGCGTGATGCGCTATCTGCGAACTTGCAATCCTCGCATCCGCGGCTACGTCGTCGAGCCTGCCTCCGCCCCGGCATTGGCCGCTGGTCCCATGGTTAACCGGTCGCACAAAATTCAAGGCGGCGGCTATGGCAAGAATGACGGCGATTTGCCGTTGTTCGATCCGAGCCTGGCGACCGCGTTTGTAACGGTGACCGACGAGCAAGCTATTGAAGGCGCGCGTATCTTGGCGCGCGAAGAGGGCGTCTTCGGCGGGTTCAGCTCGGGCGCGCACTGCGCCGCGGCCATCGACCTGCTCGCCGAGCGCGAGCGCGGGGCGACGATCGCATTCTTGATTTGCGATAGCGGACTGAAGTATATGAGCACCGATTTGTATCCATTAATGGAGTAACGATCGTAAATCCCTCCCCTAACCCCTCCCTTCGAGGGAGGGGGATTTTCACTTTTGGAGACTTCAAAATGCGAGTACGAACTCTGAGCGGGCTGTCGACCATTATCGCGACCTGCGTCGCGGTCAGCGCCGTGGCGTTGGCTAGCCGCGCCGCTGAGGTAGCGATCAAGCCCACCGACGCAGGCGCCGTCGTCACCATCGACGGCGAGCCGTTTGCCACGTATCTCAAGAAGAGCGGACATCAGCCGGTGATCTGGCCGATCATCGGCCCCGCCGGCCAGGCCATGACGCGGCAATTCCCGCTCGGCGACGCGCTGCCCGGCGAACCGGCCGATCATCCGCATCATCGCTCGTTCTGGTTTAATCACGGCCTGGTGAATAACCTCGATTTCTGGATTGTTCCCAATGTTCACCCGCCCCTTAAGGACAACAAGATCGTGCATCGCGAGTTCGTCGCCATCGAGCCGGGCGATGAGTCCGCGCTGCTCGTCACGCGGAACGATTGGATGAGCGACGGCAAGAAGATCTGCGAAGATGAGCGAGCGATTGAATTCGGCGTCGACGAGCATGGCCGATGGATCGACTTCGCCGTCGAAGTTCACGCGAGCGAAGGCGAGCTGACATTCGGCGACACCGATGAAGGATCCTTCGGCATCCGCGTGCCCGGGACGATGGCCGTCGACGCCAAACGCGGCGGCCGAATCCTGACCAGCGGCGGACAAGCGGACAAGGAAGCTTGGGGCCAGGCGGCGAAGTGGGTCGACTACCATGGTCCAGTCGACGGCAAGCCGGGCGGGATTGCCATGTTCAGCCTGCCCGATAGCTTTCGACATCCCTGCCGCTGGCACGTGCGAACCTACGGCCTGTTCGCCGCCAACCCCTTCGGCGAGCAAGGGTTTCCGCCCGCGAAAGCCGAGCAAGGCGCCGTCACGCTTGCGAAGGGTGAAAAGGTACGGTTCCACTGCCGCGTCCTGTTCTACAGCCACGATCGGTCGGCCGGGCAGCTCGACGCGATCTACGAAGATTACGCTTCGACGATCGAGAAAGAAGCGAACCACGAAGGCGCGAAGATCACGAAGTAGAATGATTGGGGGGTTGAGCGCGAGCGCCAACATCGGCTTGGATGCGTCTGGCTTTCTCTCATGCTCGCCTCCGCAAGAGATTTTTGATATTGCCTTCGAGAATCGCGGCGCGGTCTGACTCGGCTAACTGCATGTCGTCGATCGCGCGCAGCGTATCGCGGATGAAGCCCGGACCTTGCTCGGGGTCGAAAGGCATATCGGTCGCGAATAACAGCTTGTCGCTCCCGAAGAACTCGCGGCCGCACTCCAGCGCTGCTCGTGAGCCGAACGACGCCGTATCGGCGTAAAAACGTTGAAACGCGGCCAGCGGCGGCTCCTTCAAATCAGTTGCGACGGCGGCCGCATGCTCCGGCGGATTACGCGTTCCGAGGTGGGCTAGGCCGCTTTCGATGCGACCGGCTAAGAGGGGAATCGTTCCACCCACATGATGCGTAATCACCGCCAACTCCGGCCATCGATCGAAGACGCCGGCGAACACCAGCCTCCCCATCGCGACGCTCGTATCATGCGGCCAGCCGAAGGCCCACCACAGATCGAACTTGGAGACGGCTTCGTTGGGGTAATCGGAGGCGGTCATCCCCCTGATGGGATGCAGCCACACAGGGCGTTTGAGTTCAGCCAGTGCGCCAAAGATTTCGAGCGTATCGCGCCCGTCCAGCGGTCGACCGTTGACGCTGGTGTAAACCTGCACGCCAACCGCCCCTAGGTCGCTCACGGCGCGTCTTGCTTCGCAAACCGCAGCCTCCGGGTCGTCCATCGGCAGCGATGCGACGAAACCGGGGAATCGATCGGGGCGCCGCCGGACGATCTTCGCGAGGGCGTCGTTGCCGGCTCGAGCCAGTTCGACGCCGCCGCCAGCGGCGGGCGCCAGCGCTTCAATCGGCGGCGAGCTTAAGCTAAGGATTTGCCGATAACCGGGAAACTGGTCCATGACGCGCAGACGGGCGTCCAACTCCGACATCGCCGGTATCTGGCAAGCGCGGTCGAACATCAACGGCCGTCGACGAGTCGACCTCTCAACCGCCGCGATGAATTCCGCCGGCAGGATGTGATTGAAAACGTCGATCACTGAGAGGGTGCATGGCTACGCGCCATGTCGTTCATTCTGCTTGCCTGTTCAACTAACAGTATTGTATACCTTCACAACGTCTCGCTAATTACATAGGGACTGCGATATTCGTAACGAAGCAGTTGATTGGCCGCATCGCTGTTGGTGAAGCGCTCAGCGACCGGATCGAGCTTGAGCAGCTCATTGCCGACGCGGTAGCTGATATTGGCGGCGTGACAAAGTAACGCCGACTTGTGCCCTTCTTCGATATCCGCAACAGGCGTTGACCGTTCGCGGACGGAGCGGACGAAATTGTCATGGTGCCAGGGGTCGGGATAGCTGCCGTGCATTTCGTCGAGGATAACGGGCCGTCGCTGATATTGCCGGCCGAAGACTTGCCAGCCAGAGCCAAGCCGTCCCAAAATCATCTGACCTTCCGTGCCGAATATTTCGATCCGTTCGCCGTTGTGCTGCCACCAGGGAAAGACGTCGCCATCGCGATTGACGGCATCGCCCTTGATCATGTAAGGCGCGTAAAGGGTCTGTTCGTAAACTACTGTCGCCGTGCCGAAGTCAAACGTCGTGATTACGGTGTCGGGAGTTTCCGCCATGCCGGGAGTTGCGAAGGGCCGTCCGACCGTATAGATCGATTTGGGGAGACCTAAGTTCAGGACGAAGCGCGCCAAATCGAGCTGATGAACTCCGTCATTCGCCACTTCGCCGCCGCCGTACCTCCAGAAACATCGCCACACCGAATACATCGTTGGGTTGAACGGCTGCTTTGGCGCACAGCCGTTCCATAAATCCCAATCGAGCGTGGAAGGTTGCGGGGTGTTCGCGGGCAGTACGTTATTCTCCGGCTTCTGGTTATAGACCCGCACCAACTCGATTCGACCGAGTTTTCCGCTTTCGACGTACTCCTTCGCTTTAGCCACGTACGGCGCACTGCGGCTCTGCATGCCCGACTGAACGATGCGGCGATATTTGCGGGCCGCCTCGACCATTTTGCGCCCCTCCCAGCAGTTAGCGCTCACGGGCTTCTCGACGTATACGTCTTTGCCCGCCTGGCAGGCCCAAATTGTGGCGAGCGCATGCCAATGATCGGGCGTGGCGTTCACCACCGCATCGACCGACTTATCGTCGAAGATGCGACGCATATCGGCGACTGTTTTCGGCGGCGGCGAACCTGCGTCCTCCACAACGCGAACCGCTGCGGGGAAGTACTGGCTGTCCACGTCGCACAAGTACGACAGTTGGCAATCGGGCCTCTTCGCAAATCCAGAGACATGCGCCTGACCCCGGCCGCGAATGCCAATCACCGCCAGATTGAGCTTCTCGTTCGGCGAAACGGCCCTTGCCGGTTTGGCGCCGGTCAATGTACCCGCGGCCAAAGTTAAGCCAATCGCGCTGCTCTGAGCTAACATCGCGCGACGACTGAATCTCGTCTTTCGCAGATCCGCGCCTTCGACTGAAGGCGGTTGTAGATCGTTGATTGGCATGCTTGGTCGAGACCTGATCGTGGAATGCGATTCACCGGCGACCTGCTCACACTCGCCGCGCGCAAGGTGCATTACTCCGCAGCGTACAGGATTGGATTGAGCGGATCGTCCATCACTTCGCCGATCTTCGTGCTGGGCGTGCATCCCTCCCAATCCGCCTGTTGATTCTTATTCTTCGGTTCGGCCAGACGCATGTCGATGTCCATATAAATGATCGTAAACACGCGGCGAGGCGTGGGCGAAAAATTCGCGCCGGCGCGGTGAAGCGTCCAGCCCAGGTGAAAACTCACGTCGCCTAACTCGTAAGGCTCTTGGACTTCGTCAATCTTTTGCTTCTGGACCTCGCTTTTGATTTGCTCCTCGCTCTCAGCGCTGATCTCCAGATCGCGGCCGATTCGGCGTTGATGGCTGCCTCTGCCAAAGCATAGGGGACCCATTTCCATGGGAACCGCCTGGAGCGGAATCCAAGCGGTGACGCTGTGCGAGCTGGCCATCGGCCAGTACTGCTGATCGACGTGCCACGGGGTGAAGCCTCCGCCTGGTTCCTTGTAGAGGGCCTGGTCGTGCCACATCCGGACGCCGCGCGTGCCCATCAATTCGGCGGCGATGCGCGCCATACGCTTACTAAACGCTAGTTCGCGGACGCGACCATTCTGCGTCCAGAGATTGCCCACCTGAATGAAGGCTTGGTCGTAGAGCGAACGCTCCACGAGTGGCACCGACTTGAGTCGATTCCCCTCGTCGACGAGACGGTTAATTTCCGGCGCGTGGCGGGCCAACGTGGTCTCACTGAGGACGCGGGGAAGACGCACGAATCCGTCGCTGCGGAACCGACGGACCGTATGGTCGTCGAGCGGATAAAGAGCATCAAGCTCGGCGAAAGAAGCGGCTGTTGACATGGGGTAACTTTGGGAGAACTAGTGGAGCGAACGCCGCTCGACGTCTCGACGCGCTAACGTTTAGTCAATGGACCGCAACCCGGACTTAGAGGCGATCTGGGTAATAGCACGCCGATTTCAGGGCGTTCGTGATGCTTGCACTGGCGCACGATCGCCACACACACTATGAAAATAGGGACCTGCGATTCTCTGCTGGCTTCGAGAGACCCTGGAATTCTCGGGTTTAGTTTTCGGACAGACTCTTAAAGGCATTCGCGCGCCACTTCAGGCCTTCTGGATCATTTTCTAGAACTACGTCGATGGCCTTCGCGAAGGCGGCGCCTCCTCCTGATATGATTTCGCGACGCGGCGGGGCGAGTTGCAGCGGGCGATTGTGAGCGGACTGATTGACGACGCTCGCGTCCGCCGCGGGTCGGCGCGGGTCGAAAGAACGGCGCGTCGCCGATTGATCGGATTGCCGCAGCGGCAAGCCCTCGCCCGCAAGCTGCGCGAACGCCGCATCAGACGCCTCGGGTGCCTCTGCTGCGACGGAGATCTCCACCGAGGCTCCCCCGGCGGCGGGTGCCGACGCCGTCACGGCGGCGGGCTGCAGATTTCGCTGCCAGACGAGAAAGTCGTTTCCGTCGATATCGCCGTCATCGTCGCCATCGGCATTGATCGTGCCGACCGGAGGCTGCGCGAAGGTTTCCCTCCAAACTGTCAGATCGCCGGCGTCGACCTCGAAGTCGCCGTTGTAATCGCCGACGACCGGTTGCGGAATGCCCGTTACGGTGATCCGAAATTTGTCCATGTCTACCCGTTGGGCGACTTGTCCATACGCGTTGTCACTGCCGACATGACCGAAGACGTAGATCCACCCGTCCGCGGTTTGCAGGCTGTGCGGATAATATCGCGAGTTAACGGTGCCGCCGCTGAGTACGTTCCACGTCGCCCCGAAATCATTGGTCCAACGCGTACCGGTGGTGGCAAATTGGAGGATCGGCCCTTCCTGCGTTTTGAGCAATTCAGGATGACCCGAATGCGGAAGCACGTCAACTGGAACCTGGGTAAGCGTCTGAAGCTGCCAGGTATTGTCGGATTTGGTCATGATGGTTTGCCACCGGCTATCGTTGCTTACGGGCCGAGAGAGGATGAACAAATCCCCGTTGTCCAGTTCCGCGATATCCCATTCGTTGTATTTACTCGGGTTGTAGGCCGGACCGGAGAAGGTCACCTGCTGCCAACTTACCCCTTCGTCGCCGGACACCATCAATAGCGGAGCATTGGGTCCGGTCTGGGCGTTTCTACCGTTCCAAACGGCGCCGCCCATCAGCAGGCGGCCGTCGCTGAGACGTAGAGTACGCGTCATCTGGACGGTGGTCGTGTTGGGATCGAGGAGGAACTGCTGGCGACCCGCCATACGCGGATCGGTGTTGGACCAAGTTACCCCGCCGTCGGAGCTCGTCGGCGCTGCCGACCACGTCAGGCCGCCGTCGATGGAGCGCTGGATAAACGACGTTCCGGGCATGTTCGGGAAGGCTCCGTAGTCCCATCCGTAGACCCGGCGGATGAGCGAACCGTCGGTCAGGGCGATCGTCGTCGGACTATTGTTGGCATGCGTGCCTAGGCCGGAGTCGGCGGCCGTGGTGAAGCTTACGTCGGACTCCACGACCTTCGTCCAGGTCACGTTGCCGCTGCCGTCGGTGGCACGCACGCCGCGCAGGTAGACCACGTCGATATCTAGTTGGGAGTAGTTGCGAGAGGCGTGAAAGGGTTGTAGACGCCCCGACGCTTGGGTGACGCCCACCATTAGATCGCCATTGGGCATGATCCAGGCGCCGACCCAGCTTGTCCAACTCGGGTCTCCGGGAAGATAGCCGGTGGCCTGCGTCCCGCTGTAAATCGCTGTCCGCGAATAGTTCGACGCGGTCACGGTAACCACGCTGGGAGCCACCGGCGTGGTGGCGGAGTTCTCATTGCTCCAAGCACTCGCGCCCACGCCATTGTAAGCCCGCACTCGATAGGTGTAGGTCGTCAGCTCGGCGAGCCCGTTGTCCTGATAATTAGCCGCGCCGGCGACGACGGTTGCCAGCGGTGCGAAGTCGCCGGCGCCGACGCGCCGCTCAATTGTAAAACCGGTCTCGTTGTTGGAGTTATCCTGCCAGACTAGGTTGATCTGGCCAGGCAGGGGGGTGGCGTTCAAGTTCGTGGGCGCGGCCGGAAGCGTCGGCGTAACGGTCACTTGCGTTTCGCCCGTGTAGTTGATATCGCTGACGCTCAGGCTGAATGTGTCGTTGCTTCCGCTGGCGGCCAGCGGTTGTAGGAAGCCGAAAGAGTCGGCGGACAGCGTGAGGCCCGCTGAAATGGCGACGCTTACGTCCGCCACCGTGCTGAGCGCGGCGTTGATAAGGCGAAACCGCACGAGATTCGCGCCCGATTGGGCGTTATTGACGTCCAGATCAAAGGTATAGGTGCCGTCGGCCACGACGGTTCCGCTCCCGCTGGTTTGCGCCGTGCCGGCAGAGGCCCGGAAGCGGAAGGAGGTAGCGGTTTGGTTGGCGATGCTGAATCCGAAGGCCCCAGCCGTCAGGCTCTCGTTATCGAAGAACCCGAAGTAGAAGACGGGATCAGTCACGGTCGCGTTGGCGCTTGCGTCGAACGTCAGGGTGCCATTGGCGCCGAATCCGCCCGCGGTCGTTCTGGTTAAAGCCCCGCCTGAAACGTTCAGCACCGTGTCCGCCAGATAAGCGGCCGACTCTCCAGCCGCGGCGAAGCGCCGCGTATCGAACGTTCCCCCGGCCGTCGTTACGCCGGAGGTGTAATTATTGGGCGAGGACGTATTGCCGACGCCCGCAAATCCTGAAAGGTCCGCGACGCTCAGCATAGAGCGCGATTCGAGCAGTTCAAAATTAAGGCGGGGCGACTCTTTTGAAGCGCGGCGCTTGTGGGTCGATTCCATGAGTATGATTTCTCTTCTCTTGAGGTTCCGCTGAAAGCTGCTTACCCAATTATCGTTAAAACCTGGTAAACTACAAAAAACGACGGCACTAGTTCCATCAAAAGGGACAAGGATGGTTAACGCTAAGCATTCTCCTAAGGACTCGTTAAGAACTGCAGCACATCGGCCATGTCTTGCGCCGAAAGTTCGTTCTCAAATCCTTCGGGCATGAGAGATTTTCCGACCGTCGCCAGCGACTCCAGTTCGCTTCTCAGCAGCGTCGTTTCTTCGCGCTGCAACCCGCGAAGCGTGATCGCATTTCCGCTCTCTTCCACCAGTATGCCTTTCTTCACCATTCCGTCGACAGTTAAGGCGAGGTACTCCGCGTAGCGTTGATCGACGGCCCGATTGGGATCGAGTATTTCTCGCAGCATGGCGTCCGCCGATCGGTCTTCGATCGTCGCGAGGTCGGGGCCCACTTGCTCGCCGATGTCGTGAAACCTATGGCAACTAGCGCAGTGCTTCTTGTACAACGCTTCTCCGCGCACCATATCGCCCGCGGGGAGGGAACCCTGGTAGCGGGCGACGACGGCGGCGCGCTCTCCGGAAGTGTCGCGAGTAAAATTCCGTTCCGCGAGTTCCCGAAGTTCTCGAATCGGAAACTCCGCGAGCTGCGCGCGATGGGAGGCGTCGATTTCCGACGCTTGGACTTCATGGCTGTCGATGGCGCCCAGCAACGCGCGAACCCACTGCTCGCGGCTCAGCAGCACGTCCAGCACGCGCGTGCGAAGGCCGGGAGTAAAACCCGACCAGCCTCGCAACAGTTCCTCGGCCACTTCGTTTTGGTTCACAGCGGCTAGGGAATTGAGCGCGGCCGATTGAAGTTTCGGATCTTGCGCTGCGGTCAGCAGGCTGCCCAAGGCGGCGATATGGTTTAAATGCACGCGTGGACTTCGCCCGATCACTTGAGCGCAGTCGAGGCGCGTCGGCAGAGCGGCGTCGGCGTCGGTGGCGACCTCGACGCACGTCTCACAGAGCTTTCCGAGTTGATTCGCCGCTTCGGGTTCGAGAAGTTCGTCGATGGTAAGCGCGTTGCGATCGAGGCCCGCCACGAAAGCCGCGAGGGCGGCGAAGCGGCGTTCTTCCGAACCCGCCGATTGCTCGGCGGCTTCAGTCAAGGCTGCACGCACTGCGCGCCGGTCACTTACGGATCCGGCGAACTCCATGAGCTCGCTCACCAAACTTGTGGGAACGGTCGCGGTTGACTCGCCGAAAACCGCCGCGATCAAATCGCCCTCCGTCCCGCCCACGGAAGTCAGCACCGCGGAAACGACGTAAGGATCATCCGCGTGCTCGAGAGCGATGGCGGCCAAGGCGGTAGCGGTGCGAGAGTCATGCAGCTCGCCCAGGCTGCTTGCCAATTGCAACGCCACCGGCGCGCCCGGGTCGTGAACCAACTCCAACACGGCGTCGGCCATTTCTGGCGAATCGTTGAGGCGAGCTTCCGCCAGCCGTATGGCGTGGCGTCGCACCGCGGGGTGCGAGTCGCTCAAGCAGCTTTTTAGGAGGTCATCTCGCAACCGTCCTAGCGTTTCGAGCGTGCAGAGCGCTTGAAGGCGCGTCGCGGCCCGCGGCGACTGGCCGACCAATTGCTCCAGCGGCTCGACGCAGGCGGCATCGTTTGCGTCATTGTCTCGCCATGCGAGCATCTGCTGCGCCATGTCCCGCTGCCACCCGTTGGGCGAGTCGATGGCCGCGGCCAGTTCTCGCGAGTCGAGCTTGTCCAATCGCTTGAACAGCCGGGATTCGCCCGCTTCCGGCAGGACGCGGTAGATCCGCCCCAAGGAGCTGCCCGCTTTCACATCCAGCTTGTCGAGATTGGCCTGCGGAATCCATCGCGAATGCTCGATGACATAGCGGTACATGTCGACAATCCACAAGGCGCCATCGGGGCCCGTGCGGGCTTGAACGGGACGAAACCAGTTATCGGTCGACGACAGGAACTCCGACTCCACCTCGCCTGTCGCCCGCTCACCGACGAACGTCGCGCCGGCGGGATTGAGCATCATTCGATGCACAAGCTGGTTGACCGGCTCACAGGTGAAAATGTTATTAGTGAAATCGGGCCCCAACAATTCGTCGCGGTACACTCCGATGCCGCAGGCGGCCGTAGGTTTTCCGGGCGGGCCGGAGAGCTCCCACAGCACCAGGTCGCCGCGCGGAAAAAGCCGCGTCGCGGCGGCGCTGGCCACGTTCACGGAGAGAATGGGCGGTAATACCTGCGAGTTGCGTCGCAAATAGCGCTCCGAGAGCGGGTAGTGCCAACACAACACGCCGTTGTTGCACCCGAACCAGTTGCCCCAATCGTCCCGCACGCGGCCTTGCTGGGTTCGCCCCGTTTCCGCCTCCAGAAGTCCCTCATCCACCTGGACGCGAAAATCGCTGTCAGCGTGCGTGAAATCTTCGCCACGGACATGATTGTGGAGCTTCCCCCCAAACGAGCAGCCCGCGTACAGCCAGCCATCCAGCCCGTAAGCGAAACCGTTGACTCGCGCCTGCGGGTGCTCCGTGCCAAACCCCGTAAACAACTTTTTGACGACGTCGGCTTTGCCGTCGCCGGTCGTATCTTCCGCATACAGCACGTCGGGCGCGGCGCAGATCAAAACGCCGTCGCGCCACACGGCGACGCCCATCGGACCAGGGATGTTGTCGAGAAACGTCGTGGAGTCGTCAAACGTTCCGTCTGCGTCGCGATCCTCCAGTACGGTGATCCGACCCTCCGGGGGACAAACCTCGCCGTCTTTGCAGTTGTAATCCGACATCTCGGCCACCCACAGCTTGCCATCCGGCCCAAAGTCGATGGCCACCGGGTCGCGAACCATCGGTTCCGACGCCATCAGTTCCACGCGCAAGCCTTTCGCCACTTCGATGGCGGCGAGCGAATCGCTGGGACTCTTGGGGGCGACGCCGCCCGTGCGCGCCGCTTTCTCGTTGGCCCTTACTTTCGCTGTACCTTTAACTTTCTCGGCGGTTTTAAACTCATCGCCCAACTGGCCGCCGATGGCGGCGACGATCGTTTCCTCCAGCCCTGGGGCGAACCACGCTGGCAAGCCGTAGTACCGCATCGCGTCGCCAGCTTCGTAGCCGCCCTCTTTCAAGATTCGCTCGGAGGGAATGTACGCCGGGCAGTCGTTCGCGTAGGCGGTGGTCCATAACCGGTCGGCGTCGAACTCGCGTTTCAACCGCAGCGCATAATCGACGACCACCTCCCCCGGCAGAAATACCATTGCCACCGAGTCGCCGAACTTCCAGGTTTGAATGGAATAATCAACTTCCGTCGGCAACGCTTCGCCGCGGTCAATTTTCTCGACCTGCACTTGTGCGTAGTATCCTGGCGGGCCTTCATCCTTGGTGTGTTCCGCCCAGTACTGGCGCGACGGCAACGGCGCTAGGGGTAGCGCGATCTCGTCCGATTCGCACTCCAGATCGCCGCTCACCTCCGCGAGCTTGCCGTCTAGGAGGCGATCGACTTCGGCGACGATGTCGCTGCCGTACTGCTGGGCGACTTCGCCCTTGTCGCCGGTGACGCCGGACGCGGGGTTGGAGTCGGCGCCGCAACCTACGGAGACCAGGGCGACCGCGCCTGCATGCTTCCGTTCGAGTTGCTCGGCGGCGCAGCCAGCCCAATCGCCGCTGATTTTGTTATCCGACATCACGACGCAGTGGCAGGCGTAGCCCAGGTAGACGCCGCGCAACTTTCCATCCGGAGCCATGATAGCCATTACCGGAAGGTCGTGGTCCACCGGTCCGCCGCGGGTGCGGCGGTTGATCGCGAATCCGATCTTACCGATGCCGAACGAGATCCGGCTCGGCTTCAGCTCATCGAGCGCGGCGAGCGCAACCTGCTCGACTCGATCGGTGAGCTCGTGCGTATACCGATCGACTCGTTCCTGATGCTCCGGCGGCAGCGGCGCCCCGAACATCGTCGGAAGAATCCCCGTCAACGCAGGCGTGGTGTGACTGTGGGTCGAGCAGATCGCCAGTCGCTCGTCCTTGATTTGCCGCTTCTCCAAGAGCCGGCGAGCGACTTCCTGGCGAAGCGCCGGCGGGATTCCAATGCTGTCGACCGTAACGAGCACGGCCGGCTCACCGCCTGAGCGGACGGCCATCACCCGAGCAAAAATCGGTTGCCGGACGCCTTCGGACTCCTCCTTACGGAAGGAAAAGCCGCTGAGCCGGATCGGGTGCGATGGGGTGATCTCGATCTTCGCCAGGCCCACCTCGTAGGAAGGTGGCGTCGAAGGCTCGTTTTCGGCGGCGGCGCGGCGATCGCTGAACGCCGCTTGCCCCAGGAGAATAGCCAAGAACGCCGCCGTGCGGAGGCCAATATTGATAGGGCGGCCTGTTTTCTTCATCGCGGCACAAAGTCCTCTGCATCGTCCGGACGTTGGCGGCGCCACCGATTCACCCCGCCCCCGAGGGATGAATCGATGGCGAAATCCGCCCATCGTTTGCTGTTACCTAACTGCGACCGCCACGGCCAGCGGCCTGAAACGACATCCTGCGAACAGCGCCGCGAGGATCGCCAACAACGCGGCCGAACTCGGCTCTGGGATGGCGACGCCGGCGACGCCCGACGGCGGATCGGTGCCGAACTGGTCTCTGAAGACTTGCAAGTCAAGCCCATCGACGGTGCCGCTGCCATCCGCGTCGCCGTTCATGTTGTCGGTTTGCAAGGTGAGTCCCAGCCCCCGCTGGAAGATGAGAAAATCGGTCCCGTCGACGATGTCGTCGCCGTTGAAGTCGGCGGAGTCGTCCGACGGTACAAGAAGTTCGGCATTATAGGTGTCCAAAATCGCTTGCGCCGAAAGCACTTCGTTAAAAATTCGCACGCCATCGATAGCGCCGGTCCAAGCCTCGTTGGTCGGGACCAGAACTCCGAGGTTCGAGGTGGCGCCGATGGAAGCGTTTAAGTTCGGGGTGTTGTCCGACAAGCCGTTCCATGCGGCGATGTTGATATTCTGGGCAAATTGCGCTCCGTTCAAGTAGAACGTGTGGGTTCCGTTCATGTAATCGAATGTTGAGACGACAAACAGATTCACGCCATTTGGCGGACCGCCAGGGGGATCCGCGTCTCGAGTATTGGGGAGAATCGAATTGATCGCGTTGCGTCCCTCGTTAACTCGGCTGCCGATGCTGCGGAAGCCGAAATTGTGGGAGTTGGTGATGACGGCCCGGGCGTTGCCGTGAGTGAATCCCGGCGACGTCGTCGTGTCGGAATTGTTTACCTGAATGATCGTGGGAAAAACCGAGGGCGCGCCGAACTCAATCAGTTCGTCGATGCGCACCCACGCCATCAGCGTCGCGCCGGGGGCGTTTCGAATGAAATCCTGATTCTGCGGCAAGAGCACCCGATCTACGTTCATCCTATCGAAGAGTAGCGCGGACGTAGAACCCTGATACAGCCCACCAGTATAGGTCGGACCGCCGATTCCCGTGGCGGTGGCGCCGCTGGTCAACGTTCCGTCGCGGTTGAAGCCGGAGGTGTCCTCCGCGATCAAGCCCGAGCCTTCCTCGAATAGATACTCTCCGGTCAAAATCGCCTCAGCCCGTTCGCAGTACGCGAACGCGAGGCTTAGCATGACGCCGGTAACGACCCTTCGCAGTTTCATTGAGATTCCCCCAAAAAACGTCCAAGATTGATGGTCTATCGACTGTAGCTCGAATGGGTAAGCAGGTTGAGCCGGCTACCGCGGGCTGCCGATCAAGCGGCTCGAAACGAAAAGTGCATTGTGCGCCCGATCTCTCACCTAAAGTCACCTACGCCAGAATAACCGGGACCGCCAAGATCGTCAATGAAATTCATCGGAAATCCATGGAACAAACCAGCGCGTTCCATCCTGTCGTTCATGCGCGCCAACGGCCAATCGACATCCCCGAACTTTGGGTTTGGCATCCAATGTCCGCGAGATTGAAGTCCACTCGCTTCGCGAGAGGGATCTCTGCTCGCGGAGCGAGCAGAACTACCTTGAAAAGGGCCCACGATCCCGGCAATGCCGATGATCGCGCTGCGGATAATTTACACTCGTCTCGCCCGAAAGCGACCGACGCCGCCACCAATCGCCGCGAGGAGTAGCAGCGTCGATGAACCAGGCTCTGGGATGGAAAGGCCGGCGACGCCCGACGGCGGATCCGTGCCGAACTGGTTTCGGAAAATCACCAAGTCATCGCCGTCGACGGTGCCGCTGTTGTTCGCGTCGCCGTTGGCGTGGTTGGTTTGACCGGTCAGCCCGAGCCCCCGCTGGAAGATCAGCAAGTCAGTCCCGTCGACGATGTCATCGTCATTGAAGTCGGCCGAGTCGCTGCTCACCGCAAATTGGGTGTCACCCGTGTAGTTGACGTTCGACAGTGTCAGAGCAAACGTATTAGCGTTGTCGTCGACCGTCGACTTTTGCAAGATGCCGAATCGATCAAGCGAGATGCCGTCGAGATCCGAAATCGGGTTCGCATAGTTCCGCGTATTGGTCACTGAGCCGAAGGTGTAATCCATGTGCCCGGCGCCATCGTACGCGAACGTAAAGTTGTAGGTGCCTGGGGCAAAGGTCGAAAGCATGCGTTGGGTAGTGGCGTTCGCATTGGGAACGAAATCTTGC